>NZ_JAQFUL010000016.1:0-78454 GCF_027716265.1 Bacillus cereus group sp. Bc031 | reverse complement strand
CAAAAGTACATTACGTGTTTTTTAGTTTGTTTGAACGAAAGTTCATTTTGTTTTCGTTCTTAAGTTGATGGGCATGTGGATTGACCCGTAAAACAAATGTTTGGTACAATGGAGCGGTTAGAAAAGTAATTTATACATACAAACATATAGTATGACTATTTGAATAAAGAACTGAGAAAAGCCCTTCATAGGGGATTAGTTTATAACGAGGTGAATGGGGCATTGTTATCGGAATTATCGATTAGAAACTTTGCTATTATTGAGGCATTAAATATTTCTTTTCAAAAAGGATTAACGGTTTTAAGTGGTGAAACAGGGGCCGGAAAATCGATTATTATTGATGCGATTAGTTTACTTGTAGGTGGCCGTGGTTCAGCAGAATTTGTTCGATACGGAACAGAAAAAGCTGAGATAGAGGGGCTATTTTATGTGGAAGATGATAAGCATCCATGTATTGAAAAAGCAGAAGAGTTGGATATAGAAATAGAAGACGGCATGATTATTTTGAAGCGTGATATCGCTGCAAACGGAAAAAGTGTATGTCGTGTAAATGGAAAACTAGTTACCCTTAGTGTATTAAAAGAAATTGGAAAAACACTTGTTGATATTCATGGACAACACGAAACGCAAGACTTAATGAATGAAGAACGTCATCTATTTATGCTCGATCATTTTGATGGAGAGCGTATCGTTAAACAATTAGATATATACCAAAACGTATATGCTGACTATGAGAAATTAAAAAAACAGTTGAAATCGTTAAGTGAAAATGAACAACAAATGGCACATCGTTTAGATTTAATTCAATTTCAGCATGAAGAAATCCGTAAAGCGGATTTAAAGATAGATGAAGAAAATGACTTAACTGAAGAACGATTGCAAATTTCTAATTTCGAAAAAATTTACAAAGCATTAGGGGATGCGTATCGCTCGTTAAGTGCTGACGGACAAGGGTTAGATAATGTACGAAGCGCAATGGGACAAATGGAGAGTATTACACATTTAGATGAAGTGTATCAAGAAAATCATGATTCCATTGCCAATAGTTATTATTTATTAGAAGAAGTTGCCTATCAACTAAGAGAAAAGCTCGATATGATGGAATATGATCCGAATCGCTTAGATGAAATTGAAACGCGTTTAAATGAAATTCGTATGCTAAAGAGAAAATATGGAAATACTGTAGAAGAGATTTTAGCGTATGCTGATAAAATTGAACAAGAAATTTTTACGATTGAAAATAAAGACGTTCATATTGAAACGACGAAGAAACAGTTGAAGGAATTAGAAAGTGTTATTCTGAAAGAAGCAACGTTGTTAAGTAATATGCGTCATGAACTTGCAGAGCATCTTACAAATGCCATTCATCAGGAATTAAAAGAATTATATATGGAAAAAACAAAATTTGAAGTGAGAATTATGAAGCGAGAAGGAAATGCAGAAGAGCCTCTCGTGGAGGGAGCACCGGTAAGACTTACAGCGGATGGTTACGATCATGTGGAATTTTATATTTCAACAAATCCGGGTGAGCCGCTAAAACCACTTTCAAAGGTTGCTTCTGGCGGAGAGTTATCCCGTATTATTTTAGCTTTAAAAAGCATTTTTTCTAAGCATCAAGGTGTTGCATCTGTTATTTTTGATGAAGTGGATACTGGTGTAAGTGGCCGGGTGGCACAGGCTATTGCGGAAAAGATTTATCGAGTATCAGTAAACTCACAAGTACTTTGTATTACGCACTTACCTCAAGTAGCTTCAATGGCGGATTCGCATTTATTTATTCGAAAACAAGTAGCAAATGATCGAACAATTACATCAGTTACCGTTTTAACTATGGAGGATAAAGTAACAGAAATAGCTCGAATGATTTCTGGTGTGGAAATTACAGATTTAACGACAGAACATGCGAAAGAATTACTTACGCAAGCGCATCATTTTAAACAGACAGCAGAGGCTATCCAGTAATGGATAGCTTTTTTTCTCAAATGATGATTTCTTAATTCTTCCGGTTATAAATAAAGCATTGCAAGGAGAGATTAAAAAGTGAAGCCAAAAGGCTGAATGTGGGGTAGGAGCGAGGAGAGTGAACAAATTGAAATTAGAAAGATTTCGCAAAATAATAGGTATTTTTCTCCTTGTTTCTTTAGTTTTTATTGGGTGTTTTAAACCGCTTCGGACGTTTATTTCATCTCCGAAGCAACTTGTTGTTTTTGAAGGACAACAATCAGAAATAGCTTCATTACCAGTATTTAAAGCTTCATCTACAGATCGTCATGTGTTTACAGTAAGTTCAAATGAACAAAAACAAGGACTTATGGTAAATTCTCATCAAAATGGTGAAGCAGATATGGTGTTTCAGCTTGCTGGTTTTCCAGTGAAAAAAGTAAATGTGAGAGTATTAAAAGATTTCAAAGTTATTCCAGGTGGAGAATCAATTGGTGTAAAGTTAAACACAAAAGGGGTACTTGTTGTAGGCCATCATTTAATTCAAACTGAAAAAGGGAAAGTATCTCCTGGTGAAACAGCTGGTGTGCAAATTGGAGATATGATTACTGAAATTAATGGTAAAACAATTGAAAGAATGAGTGATGTAGCACCATTTATTCATAATAGTGGGGAAACAGGCGAACCGCTTAATCTCGTTTTGCTAAGGGATGGAAAGCATATCCGCACTAAACTAACACCACAAAAAGACAGTGGAGAATCGTCTTATCGCATTGGTTTATATATTCGTGATTCGGCAGCTGGAATCGGAACAATGACATTTGTTCATCCTGATTCTATGAAATATGGGGCACTTGGTCATGTTATTTCTGATAATGATACGAAAAAGCCGATTCAAGTCGAAGATGGACAAATTATGCGTTCGACAGTTACATCAATTGAAAGAGGTAGTCATGGGAATCCAGGGGAGAAATTAGCGAGGTTCTCACCTGATCGTGAAGTGATTGGCAATATTACAATAAATAGTCCATTTGGTATTTTTGGCAAATTGAATACAAATATGACAAATGGCGTAATGGATAAAGCGATGCCTATTGCACTATCTCATCAAGTAAAAGAAGGACCGGCAAAAATATTAACGGTTATTGATCAAGATAAAGTGGAAGCGTTTGATATTGAAGTTGTGAGTACAGTACCGCAAAAGTTTCCGGCAACAAAAGGCATGGTAATAAAAGTAACAGATAAACGTTTATTAGCGAAAACAGGTGGTATCGTACAGGGGATGAGCGGAAGTCCAATTGTACAAAATGGAAAGGTAATTGGCGCTGTTACACATGTATTTGTAAATGATCCAACATCAGGATATGGTGTTCATATTGAATGGATGTTACATGAGGCTGGAATTAACATTTATAATCAAGAAAGAAAAGCGAGCTAATTAATAATTAGCTCGTTTTTCTATTGAAAAATTCGTTGAAATTTTGTAAAAGCTCCGCAAGAGGTGTTTTTTGTTGTAAAATAAAAGGAAAGGGTTGAACGTTTCGTTGTTTTTCTATGATGGAATGTGTTGCGAAAAGGAATAATTAAACGATAAACATATTTTTTTGTGATTTTATCGGAAAGTAACAAACTTTAAAAGGGAATTTTCACACAATTGTCGAACAATTCATGTAGCCTAGAAGGATACACATGTCGGAGAATCGATTCGGTAAGGGAGGAAAAGCTGTGGAGAAAATTAAAGTATGTCTTGTGGATGATAATAAAGAATTAGTATCAATGCTAGAGAGTTATGTAGCTGCTCAAGAGGATATGGAAGTAATTGGTGCTGCTTATAATGGTCAAGAGTGTTTAAATTTATTAAAAGATAAGCAGCCGGATGTACTTGTATTAGATATTATTATGCCACATTTAGATGGGTTAGCTGTACTAGAGAAAATGCGCCATATTGAAAGGTTAAGACAGCCTAGCGTAATTATGTTGACAGCGTTTGGACAAGAAGATGTGACGAAAAAAGCAGTTGACTTAGGTGCGTCATATTTCATATTAAAACCATTTGATATGGAGAATTTAACGAGTCATATTCGTCAAGTGAGCGGTAAAGCGAACGCTACTATTAAACGTCCACTGCCATCTTTCCGATCAGCAACAACAGTAGATGGAAAACCGAAAAACTTAGATGCAAGCATTACGAGTATCATTCATGAAATTGGTGTGCCTGCTCATATTAAAGGGTACATGTACTTAAGGGAAGCAATTTCTATGGTGTACAATGACATCGAATTACTGGGATCTATTACGAAAGTATTGTATCCAGATATCGCGAAGAAATATAATACAACAGCAAGCCGTGTCGAGCGTGCAATCCGTCACGCAATTGAAGTAGCATGGAGTCGTGGGAATATCGATTCTATTTCGTCCTTATTCGGTTATACAGTATCTATGTCAAAAGCAAAACCTACGAACTCTGAGTTCATCGCAATGGTTGCGGATAAGTTGAGACTTGAACATAAGGTTAGCTGAGAATAGAAGAAGTAAGGGATTTAAGTTTTAATAAAGCTTAATAATTCTTGAAATGTATACTCGATAGTAAATTTAAAACCAATGAACTTTTTAATTAATGACCAATGAATGTTAGAATTCGTTGGTCTTTTTATTGTACATGTTCGAAGTGAAGGTTAAATTGAATCATGGTATATCCAATGAGGGATTTTAGCAAGGAAGCCATCCATGATATAATAGAAAATAATAAAAAGTCCTGCGAAACAGGACTGTATTATTCTTCGTCTTTATTTTGTTTTTCTAATTCAACTAACTTTTGAATTAAAATGTGCTGCGGCATATGCATAAGTTGTTCAAGTGGAACACCTAGTGCTTTTGATAGGCGGACTGCAGTGTCTGGAGAAATTTGTAATGGTCTCATAGAAGTACCTCCTTTTTCGTATAGTATAGCATAAGATTGGGGGAGTGAGGATGACTCTTATATTTGCGCATCGTGGTGCAGCGGGAACGTACCCAGAAAATACGATGATTTCATTTGAAGCAGCTGAATCTTTTAAGACAGATGGAATTGAGCTGGATGTTCAATTAACGAAAGACGGAAAGGTTGTCGTCATTCATGATGAAACAGTGAATCGGACAACGAATGGAAAAGGTGCGGTTCGAAATTATGTATATGAGGATTTATGTAAATTAGATGCGAGTTATAAATTTGGTGATAAAGTAGGATTTTGTAAAATACCTCTTTTAGAAGAGGTGTTAAAATGGATTGAAAAAACAGAGTTGTTACTTAATATTGAACTTAAAAATAATAAAATTCCATACAGAGGTTTAGAAGAAGAAGTTATAACGCTTGTACGGAAATTTAATCTAGAAGATCGTGTTATATTTTCTTCATTTAATCATTACAGTATGAAAAGGTGTCATATGATGGCTCCAGATATTCAAACAGCGATTTTATATCGCGAAGGTTTGCATAGTCCGTGGGCATATGCAAAAAAAATGGGGGCTACAGCAGTGCATCCTAATTATCGTTATCTTCAAGATGCTGTTGCCGAACTAACGATGGAAAGTGATGTAGAGGTTCGGCCCTATACAATTAATGAAGAAACACTTATGCGTAAATATTTTGATATGAATATTTCGGCGATTATTACGGATTATCCTGAAACGGCAAGAGCATTATTGCCAATAAAAAAATGAGACCGCTTGTAACGGTCTCATTTTTTTATTTGTAAATAGTAGGGCTTTCCTATCTTCGAAAGCGAGCTTGTACTTTATTTCGTTTACGATCTCGGTGTAAGACGAAACCACCAAAGATATAAAATCCGAGCGCGAAGCAGAGAGCCCCGATTAAAAATTGTAACCATAGTATAGAGAGTGGAGGAAATAAAATCCCGAATACGGTATCTCTCATTAACTTAATGCCAAACACAGCTAATGAAATAGGGATGAGTGCTAATAATAGAGCAAGGTAACGCTGCATATAAACGCTCCTTTTCAGATTATTTTGTTTATTTTAATGATGTTATATGAAAAGGGGGTTTGTCAAGAGGGGGCTGAACGAGTAAGATAAGGGTGTGAAAAATTTTGCAGAGATACTCCGAGAGGAAGTGTAATATATGAAACAAAAAGTTTTAATTGTTGGTGCAGGTGAAGGTGGTAGTACACTGCTGCGTCTGTTACAGAGTTCGAATATATTTCAAATTATAGGGATTATTGATATAAATCCGATAGCAAAAGGGTTACAGATGGCAAAGGAATACGGGATTGCAATTGGAGAGAGTGTGACTCCGTTTCTTTCTATGCACATTGATGTAATGTTTGATATGACAGGTGACGATGATTTACATAAAGATTTATTAAAGAAAAAGCATAAAGATACTCTTCTTATACCAGGTGATATTGCAAAAATTGTTACGAGATTAGCACATGAGAAGGAAAATTTAATTGGAAAGTTAGAAGAGCAAACGCAGCAAGGTGATTTAATTTTAAACTCTACGCATGACGGTATGATAGTGATTGATCAAGAAGGACAAGTTCGCCTATTCAATAAAAGTGCAGAACGTATTATCGGATATAAAAAAGAAGATGCGGTAGGGAAATATATTTTAGAAGTTATTCCGACTAGTAAGTTGCTTCGTATTATACGTACGAAACAAATAGAAGTAAATTATGAACTGACGCTTGAGAATGGAAAGAAAATTATTACAACCCGTATTCCAATATTAAAAGAGGGAGGAGAAGTGCAAGGGGCATTTGCGATTTTTAAAGATATAACAGAGGTTGTAGATCTTGCGGAAGAAGTTACAGATTTAAAGGAGATTCAAACGTTACTTGAGGCGATTATTAACTCGTCTGAGGAAGCCATTTCGGTCGTGGATGAAAAAGGTCGAGGGTTAGTAATTAACCCTGCATATACGAAATTAACAGGTTTAACAGAAGAGGACATTATTGGAAAGCCGGCTACAACTGATATTGTAGAAGGTGAAAGTATGCATATGAAAGTACTTCGAACGCGTAGGGCGGTACGAGGCATACATATGAAAATCGGACAAAAAAAGCGAGATGTAATTGTAAACGTAGCACCAGTTATTGTGGATGGAATATTGAAAGGGAGCGTCGGTGTAATTCGCGACGTATCAGAAATTCAAAAATTAACAAATGAACTGAATAGAGCAAGGCAAATCATTCGAACGTTAGAAGCGAAATATTCATTTGATGACATTGTCGGAAATTCAGATGAAACAACGGCTGCTATTGAACAGGCGAAACTGGGGGCGAATACACCAGCAACAGTGTTGTTACGCGGGGAGTCAGGGACAGGTAAAGAATTGTTTGCGCATGCTATCCATAATGGAAGTAATCGGAAATATAATAAGTTTGTTCGTGTAAATTGTGCAGCTATTTCGGAGACGTTGTTAGAAAGTGAATTGTTTGGTTATGAGGAAGGGGCGTTTTCTGGCGCGAAAAGAGGGGGAAAACGTGGATTCTTTGAGGAAGCGAATAACGGCAGCATCTTTTTAGATGAAATAGGGGAACTATCTGCAAATACGCAAGCGAAACTCCTTCGCGTTTTGCAAGAGAAAGAAATTGTAAAAGTTGGTGGAACGAAAGCGATCCCTATCAATGTCAGAGTAATTGCAGCGACGCACGTGAATTTAGAAAAAGCCATTCTAGAAGGGAAGTTTAGGGAGGATTTATATTATCGATTAAATAAAATTCCAATTCAAATTCCATCTCTTCGTCAGCGTAAAGGGGATATACCGGCAATCGCAGACAGATTAATTCAAAAAATCAACCAAGATTATGGCCGAAATATAGAGGGGCTCACTAATTCTGCTATTTCATATTTACAATCATATGAATGGCCAGGGAATGTGAGGGAACTTGAAAATATTTTGGGGAGAGCTATTATCTTTATGAATTATAACGAGACCTATATTGATGTACAACATTTACCGCCATTACATAACGAAGAGCAAGTGGAGTCAAAACAAGCTCATTTATTGCCTGAGTTAGAAGAAAAGCCACTTGAGCATTTAGTGACGGAGTTTGAAGGGAATATCATTCATGAATATTTAGAGAGATTTGGTGGAAATAAAACACAAACAGCAAGAGAGTTAGGAATTTCGGTTCGAAATTTATATTACAAGCTAGAAAAGTATGAGTGTGCAAAAAATAGCATGCAATAAATTGCGTACCGTGCAATTTATTGCATGGTATACAAAAAGCGACAAAATAAGACAGAATCTTTTGTTATTTTCCAAAGTATTGATTTTACTGTGTTTTGAATGTGTTTTCATTATTGGTAAGACCACTTTTGAAAGTTGGCACGGTATTTGCTTAATAAAAAGACGAGGGACGACGGAAAGGGTTGATTACAAAATATGAAGTTAGAACACTTAATTGATCAAGCGGCAGGCCAGCCTAAAAAAACTGTGGCTGTAGCAGTAGCTGAAGATCATGAAGTAATTGAAGCTGTAGCGAAAGCAATTACATTACAGCTAGCTCAATTTCGTCTATATGGAAATCAAGAAAAAATAATGGGGATGCTACAAGAACATAGTTTACAAACTTCAGAACATATTGAAGTGATTGCAACACAGTCAAGTGCTGAGGCTGCAGAACTTTCTGTTAAAGCTGTAAGAAATGGCGAAGCAGATGTGCTTATGAAGGGGAACATCCCAACAGCAAATATTTTGAAGGCTGTATTAAATAAAGAGTGGGGACTTCGTAAAGGTAGCGTACTTTCACACGTTGCAGCATTTGAAGTTCCAAACTACAATCGTCTCATTTTTGTTACAGATGCAGCGATGAACATTGCACCTGATGTAACACAAAAAGCTGCTATTATACAAAATACTGTAGAAGTTGCCCGGGCAATAGGAATTGATTTGCCGAAGGTAGCACCAATTGCAGCGGTAGAGGTTGTGAATCCTGCGATGCAAGCGACAATTGATGCAGCGATGTTAACTCAAATGAATCGCCGCGGACAAATTAAAAATTGTGTCGTTGATGGACCACTTGCTTTAGATAATGCAGTATCACAAATTGCAGCAGAACATAAAGGCATAGTAAGTGATGTAGCAGGTAAGGCAGACATTTTACTCGTCCCAACAATTGAAGCTGGAAATGTACTATATAAATCACTCGTATACTTTGCGGATGCAAAAGTAGGAGCAATGATTGCTGGCGCAAAAGCACCGATTGTTTTAACATCTCGTGCTGATTCAGCAGAAACAAAAGTATATTCATTAGCATTGGCAGTTGCCACTGCTTCAAAATAAACCAAATAGGGTAAAACATTAGGGGGAAACGACAATGGCATTAGAAATCTTCGAATACTTAGAAAAATATGATTATGAGCAAGTAGTATTTTGTCAAGATAAAGAATCAGGTTTAAAAGCAATCATTGCAATTCATGATACAACACTTGGACCTGCTCTTGGTGGAACAAGAATGTGGACATATGATTCTGAAGAAGCGGCGATTGAAGATGCATTGCGTCTTGCAAAAGGGATGACATACAAAAACGCAGCAGCTGGTTTAAACTTAGGTGGTGCGAAAACAGTAATTATCGGTGATCCACGTAAAGATAAGAGCGAAGCAATGTTCCGTGCATTAGGTCGTTATATTCAAGGACTAAACGGACGTTACATTACAGCTGAAGATGTTGGTACAACAGTAGATGATATGGATATTATCCACGAAGAAACTGACTTTGTAACAGGTATTTCACCATCATTCGGTTCTTCTGGTAACCCATCTCCAGTAACTGCATACGGTGTTTATCGTGGTATGAAAGCTGCTGCGAAAGAGGCTTTCGGTACTGATAATTTAGAAGGAAAAGTAATTGCTGTTCAAGGTGTTGGTAACGTAGCATATCACCTATGCAAACATTTACACGCTGAAGGCGCAAAACTAATCGTTACAGATATTAATAAAGAAGCTGTACAACGTGCAGTAGAAGAATTCGGTGCAACAGCAGTTGAGCCAAATGAAATTTACGGTGTTGAATGTGATATTTACGCACCATGTGCATTAGGCGCAACAGTTAATGACGAAACTATTCCACAACTTAAAGCAAAAGTAATTGCAGGTTCTGCAAATAACCAATTAAAAGAAGATCGTCACGGCGACATCATTCATGAAATGGGTATTGTATACGCACCAGACTATGTAATTAATGCAGGTGGCGTAATTAACGTAGCAGACGAGTTATATGGATACAATAGAGAACGCGCATTAAAACGCGTAGAATCAATTTATGACACAATTGCAAAAGTAATCGAAATTTCAAAACGCGATGGCATTGCAACTTATGTAGCAGCTGATCGTCTAGCTGAAGAGCGCATTGCAAGCTTGAAAAACTCTCGTAGCACATACTTACGCAACGGTCACGACATTATTAGCCGTCGCTAATCATTCATATATTACTTTTACAAAAGGTGTGGTTACCTCTTATGAGGTTTCCACCTCCTTTTGAATTTATTAGTGGAGGTAGCAACAGTGTCTGTAAATCGAATTCTTGTTATTAATCCGGGTAGTACATCCACAAAAATTGGTGTTTTTGATAATGAAAGACCCGTTTTAGAAGAAACTATTCGTCATGACGAAGAACAGATTGGAAAATATAAGCGAATTATCGACCAATATGAGTTTCGTAAAGAAACGATCTTAGAAGTTCTACATTCTCACGGTATTAACATTTCAAAATTAAACGCAGTTTGTGGCCGTGGGGGATTACTTCGTCCAATCGAAGGCGGAACATACACAGTAAACGATGCGATGTTAGAAGATTTAAAAAATGGTTTTAGCGGTCATCACGCTTCAAACCTTGGGGGCATTTTAGCATATGAAATAGCTTCTGGATTAAATATTCCGGCATTCATTGTAGACCCTGTCGTTGTAGATGAAATGGAGCCTATTGCTCGTATAAGTGGTATTGCTGGTATGGAACGCAAAAGTATTTTCCATGCATTAAATCAAAAAGCAGTTGCTCGTAAAGTAGCTGAACAGTTAAATCACAAATATGAGGATTTAAATTTATTAGTTACACATATGGGCGGAGGTATTACAGTTGGTGCTCATAAAAAAGGAAGAGTAATCGATGTAAATAACGGTTTAAACGGAGAAGGCCCATTTAGTCCAGAGCGCGCTGGTACAGTACCAGTAGAGCAACTAGTAGAAATGTGTTTCTCTGGTGAGTATTACCGAGATGAAATGATTAAAAAACTTGTCGGACAAGGTGGACTTGTAAGTCTTATCGGTACAAATGATGCGATTAAAGTAGAACAAATGGTTGAAAAAGGTGATCCTGAAGCAACTCTTATTTATAAAGCTATGGCATATCAAGTTGCAAAAGAGATTGGCGGAGCTAGCGCTGTACTTCACGGGAAAATCGATGCAATCGTATTAACTGGTGGACTTGCTTACAGTAAAATCCTTGTTGATGAAATAAAAGAACGAGTAGACTGGATTGCAGATGTTATCGTACATCCAGGAGAAGATGAATTACAAGCATTAGCAGAAGGGGCACTTCGTGTACTACGTGAAGAAGAAGCTCCAAAAGAATATATTGTACGTGAAAAAGAAACGGTAGCTAGGGGTTGAGATAATGGCAAAAGAATATGATTTAGTCATCGTTGGCGGCGGTACTGGTGGATATGTTGCTGCAATTCGTGCATCACAACTAGGGTTAAAAACTGCACTTGTTGAAAAAGAAAATCTTGGTGGTACTTGTTTACACAAAGGATGTATTCCTAGTAAAGCCCTTTTACGTAGTGCGGAAGTATACGCAACTGCTAAAAAAAGCGAAGAGTTCGGAGTTATTGCAAGTAATGTAGAACTAAACTTTGCGAAAGTACAAGAGCGTAAAGAGAAGATTGTAACGCAACTTCATAAAGGTGTTCAGCACTTAATGAAACAAGGTAAAATTGATGTGTTTGAAGGTATTGGCCGTATTCTTGGCCCATCTATTTTCTCTCCGATGCCAGGGACAATTTCAGTTGAACTTGCAAGTGGAGAAGAGAATGAAATGTTAATTCCAAAAAATGTACTTATTGCAACAGGTTCTCGTCCGAATTCATTACCAGGTTTAGAATTAGACGGAGAGTATGTAATGTCTTCTGATCATGCCCTAAAAATGGAAACGCTTCCTAGCTCGATTATTATCGTTGGTGGCGGTGTAATTGGTATTGAGTGGGCATCTATGCTTGCTGACTTCGGTGTAGAAGTTACAGTATTAGAGTATGCGAAAACGATACTACCACTAGAAGACCAAGACGTTTCAAAAGAAATGCAACGTCTATTCAAGAAAAAAGGTATTAAAGTGGTAACTGGTGCAAAAGTATTACCAGAAACATTGGTAAAAGATAATGGAGTAACAATTCAAGCTGAACATAACGGTGAGAATAAAGAATTTAAAGCAGAAAAAATGCTTGTATCTGTAGGACGACAAGCCAATACGCAAAATATTGGTTTAGAGAATACGGATATCGTTGTGGAAAAAGGATACATTCAAACAAATGAGTTTTATCAAACGAAAGAATCTCATATTTACGCAATCGGTGATGTAATTGGTGGCTTACAGCTTGCTCACGTTGCTTCTCATGAAGGAATTGTTGCAGTAGAACATATTGCTGGTAAAGAAGTTACACCAATTGATTATTCTATGGTATCAAAATGCGTATATAGCAGTCCGGAAGTTGCTTCTGTCGGTTTAACAGAACAAGAAGCGAAAGAAAAAGGCTATAAGCTAAAAGTAGGTAAGTTCTCATTCCGTGCAATCGGAAAAGCGCTTGTATACGGCGAATCAGATGGTTTCGTAAAACTTGTAGTTGATGAAGAAACAAATGATATTCTCGGTGTTCATATGATTGGACCGCATGTAACAGATATGATTTCTGAAGCGGGTCTTGCAAGAGTACTTGATGCAACACCTTGGGAAGTAGCACATACAATTCATCCGCATCCATCATTATCTGAGGCGATTGGTGAAGCAGCATTAGCTGTAGATGGAAAAGCGTTACATGCATAAAAATGTGGATTTAGGAGGTTATGAAAAATGGCAGAAGTAAAAGAAAAGCGCCATGAAGAGCTTGGCTTAAGTGATGAGCAAGTATTAGAAATGTTCCGTACGATGTTACTTGCACGTAAAATCGACGAACGTATGTGGTTATTAAACCGTGCTGGTAAAATTCCATTCGTAATTTCTTGTCAAGGACAAGAGGCAGCACAAGTTGGAGCAGCATTTGCTCTTGATAGAGAGAAAGATTATGCATTACCATACTACCGTGATATGGGTGTTGTACTAGCGTTTGGTATGACAGCGAAAGAACTGATGCTATCTGGTTTCGCGAAAGCTGGAGATCCAAACTCTGGTGGTCGTCAAATGCCTGGTCACTTCGGTCAAAAGAAAAATCGTATTGTGACAGGTTCATCTCCAGTAACAACGCAAGTACCACATGCAGTTGGTATTGCATTAGCTGGAAAAATGGAAAAGAAAGATTTAGTAACGTTTGTTACATTCGGTGAAGGTTCTTCCAACCAAGGTGATTTCCATGAAGGTGCAAACTTTGCTGGCGTACACAAGTTACCTGTTATTTTTATGTGTGAAAATAATAAATACGCAATCTCTATTCCAGTTGAAAAACAATTAGCATGTAAAAATGTATCAGACCGTGCAATTGGATACGGTATGCCTGGATATACAGTAGACGGAAACGATCCGCTTGCAGTATATAAAGCTGTAAAAGAAGCAGCAGACCGTGGCCGCCGTGGTGAAGGTCCAACTTTAATTGAAACAGTATCATATCGTTTAACAGCACATTCAAGTGACGATGATGATCGCGTTTATCGTGATAAAGAAGAAGTAGAAGAAGCGAAGAAAAATGATTCAATTGTAACATTTGCTGCTTATTTAAAAGAGGTTGGCGTGTTAACTGAGGAATCAGAAAAACAAATGTTAGACGAAATTATGCATATCGTAAACGAAGCAACAGAATATGCAGAAAATGCTCCGTATGCAGCACCTGAAGATGCATTGAAGCACGTATACGCAGAATAGGGGGGGACGTTTCATGGCTGTAATGTCTTATATGGATGCTATTACATTAGCAATGCGCGAGGAAATGGAACGCGATGAGAAAGTATTCGTTTTAGGTGAAGATGTTGGTAAAAAAGGTGGCGTATTTAAAGCGACACACGGATTATATGATCAATTTGGTGAAGATCGTGCGCTAGATACACCACTTGCAGAATCTGCAATCGCTGGGGTTGCAATTGGTGCAGCAATGTATGGAATGCGTCCAATCGCTGAAATGCAGTTTGCGGATTTCATCATGCCAGCAGTAAACCAAATTGTTTCTGAGGCAGCAAAAATTCGTTACCGTTCTAATAATGATTGGACTTGTCCAATCACAGTTCGTGCGCCATTTGGCGGCGGTGTTCACGGTGCATTGTATCATTCGCAATCTGTAGAAGCGATGTTTGCAAACCAACCTGGTTTAAAAATCGTTATCCCTTCTACACCATATGATGCAAAAGGCTTACTAAAAGCTGCAATTCGTGATGAAGATCCAGTATTATTCTTTGAGCATAAACGTGCATATCGCTTAATTAAAGGTGAAGTGCCAGAAGATGATTACGTATTACCAATCGGAAAAGCAGATGTAAAACGTGAAGGTGATGATATTACTGTTATCACATACGGATTATGTGTTCATTTTGCTCTTCAAGCAGCTGAAAAGTTAGCGCAAGATGGCATCTCTGCACATATTCTTGATTTACGTACTGTATATCCATTAGATAAAGAAGCAATCATTGAAGCAGCTTCTAAAACAGGTAAAGTTCTTCTTGTAACAGAAGACAATAAAGAAGGAAGTATTATGAGTGAAGTGGCAGCAATTATCGCTGAAAACTGTCTATTTGATTTAGATGCACCAATTGCGCGTCTTGCAGGTCCAGACGTTCCAGCAATGCCATATGCACCAACAATGGAAAAATTCTTTATGGTAAATCCAGATAAAGTTGAAAAAGCAATGCGTGAACTTGCGGAATTTTAATCGGGGGGACTATACATGGCTGTAGAAAATATTACAATGCCTCAGCTCGGGGAGAGCGTTACAGAGGGTACAATTAGTAAATGGCTCGTTAATGTTGGCGATCACGTAAACAAATATGATCCGCTTGCAGAAGTAATGACTGATAAAGTAAATGCTGAAGTACCATCTTCTTTCACTGGTATTGTGAAAGAGTTGATCGCTGGTGAAGGTGATACGTTAGCTGTAGGTGAAGTAGTTTGTGTGATTCAAGTAGAAGGCGCAGATGAAGTAGCAGCAACAGCTGTTGAGGAAAAAACAAAAGAAGAACCAAAGGCAGAAGTAGCTACGCCTGAAAAAGCACCGAAAGCAAAACAACCAACTGATGGAAAACCTCGTTTTTCACCAGCTGTGTTAAAACTTGCAGGTGAACATAACGTTGATTTAGATCTAGTAGAAGGTACGGGAGCAAACGGCCGTATCACTCGTAAAGATATTTTAAAGCTAGTGGAATCAGGAAATATTCCGCAAGCAGGTGCGGCGAAGAAAGAGGAAGCGGTAGCGGCAGTAGTAGAAGCGCGTCCGGAAGCACCAAAAGCAGCGCCAGTAGCACAAAAAGTAGAAGCTGCGAAACCAGTTTCTGTACCAACAATGCCTGGCGATATCGAAATTCCAGTAACAGGTGTACGTAAAGCAATCGCAGCGAACATGTTACGTAGTAAACACGAAGCGCCACACGCTTGGATGATGATTGAAGTAGATGTGACAAACCTTGTGTCATACCGTAATTCAATTAAAGGTGATTTCAAAAAACGCGAAGGCTTTAACTTAACGTTCTTTGCTTTCTTCGTAAAAGCAGTAGCACAAGCGTTAAAAGAGTATCCTCAAATTAATTCAATGTGGGCTGGCGATAAAATCGTTCAGAAGAAAGATATTAACCTTTCTATCGCTGTTGCGACAGAGGACGAACTATTTGTACCAGTAATTAAACACGCGGACGAGAAGACAATTAAAGGTATCGCTCGTGAAATTACAGAACTTGCGGGAAAAGTACGTACGAAATCGTTAAAAGCGGACGAAATGCAAGGCGGAACATTTACAATTAATAACACAGGATCATTCGGTTCTGTTCAATCTATGGGTATTATTAATTACCCACAAGCGGCTATTTTACAAGTTGAATCAATTGTAAAACGCCCAGTAATTATGGAAAATGGTATGTTCGGTGCTCGCGACATGGTTAACTTATGTTTATCACTTGATCATCGTGTACTAGATGGTTTAATTTGTGGTAAGTTCTTAGGACGTGTAAAAGAAATTTTAGAAAATACGTCAGAAAATAATACATCTGTATATTAAATAAAAAGCTCGCTTATGCGAGCTTTTTATCATCTTATTTCTTCATCTACATCCTACTATATGTATAATACCTTTCCCAGTAATCTTACAATGAACCATTATGTATTAGGAATTTATGAAAATACATTGCTGATATATGGTATATGGATATAAAATAAGAAAAGAATAATTTTTTTGGCAAATCTTACTGACGAAACTGTAGTATAATATATTGTATTGTATGAAAAAGAGAGTTATTCTATATAAGTGTTTTATAGATAATGTGTAATCAGTCGTCAAAACATGAAGAATGTTGACTCCTGGTTTTTTATTTTGCTGTAACAATGTTTCAGGAGGATGTCATGAAAAGAAGTACCGAGTTTCTAAAAAGTTTAGATGTAAAATTAATTTTAATTTTGTTAGCATTATGTGTTACAAGTATAGCTGCTATATATAGCAGTCAGCAAACTGGCCAATATGGAGAGGCAAACTTTGCGATGAAACAAGGTTTGAACTACATAATTGGGGTTGTATTGTTATTGCTTGTTGCAAGCATCGACTTAGATCAATTACAAAAATTGTCTTGGCCACTTTATATCGTTGGATTTGCTTCACTTATTCTTTTGAAAATACTACCGGTTTCCAATTTCACACCTGAAAAATTAGGTGCAAAAAGATGGTTTGTATTTCCGTTAGTTGGACAAATTCAGCCATCTGAGTTTTTCAAAATTTCATTGCTTCTCGTAGTAGCAAGTATAGCAGTGAAACATAATGCGCAGTATATGGCAAGGACATTTCAAACGGACTTAAAATTAGTAGGTAAAATTATGCTAGTATCCCTCCCGCCTATGGCTGTTGTATATAGCCAACCGGATACGGGGATGGTGTTCTTATACGCTGCTGCCATTGCATGTATTTTATTTATGTCAGGTATTCAGAAGAAATTGATAGCGTTATGTACAGTTATTCCAGTCACCATACTATCCACGTTAATATTTATTTACGTAAGGTATGAGGATTTCTTCTTTAATAAGTTAGTTACGCTACTAAAACCGCACCAACAATCACGTATTTTAGGTTGGTTAGATCCATTTGAACATACAGATCAAGGTTATCAAACACAGCAATCAATTTTAGCTGTAGGTAGTGGCGGTATGGAAGGGAAAGGGTTTGGCGAAGGGAATGTTTATATCCCTGAGAAGCATACAGACTTTATTTTCGCTACAATTGCCGAAGAAGGTGGATTTATCGTAGCAGCGTTAGTTGTATTCTTGTTCTTATTACTACTATATAGAACAATTATTATCGGTTATTCTGCTGATAATTTATTCGGTACATTATTATGTGCTGGGTCAATTGGGATATTAACGGTTCAAATATTCCAAAATATCGGTATGATTGTTGGATTAATGCCTGTAAAAGGGATTGCATTACCTTTCTTATCGTATGGGGGAAGTTCCTTGTTCTCGAATATGATTATGATGGGTCTCATATTATCGGTACGAAAAACGTATAAAAAGTATATGTTTTCCGTTAAGTAAAAAAAGCTGGTTCGTTTTTAAACGAACCAGCTTTTTTACATATATACTCATAAACGTTGCAAACTAAAACAGACTAGCAGTTTAGGATGTAAGGAGTGCAAAGTGATGCATATGCATATTTTTGAGGGAGCACGGCATCTTTCTAATAGTGAATGGGTTATTCGGGCTATTATAGCATACATATTTTTAATATTAGTTGCGAAAGCGATGGGGCAAAGGTCCATCGCACAACTTCGCTTTTTAGATGTTGTATTGGTGTTATTGCTTGGCGGGAATATTTCTAACGCATTGTCTGATGAAAAAGTAGGATTAATGGGCTCGATGATTACAACGTTTATACTCGTTGTACTTCATATTATAAGTTCAGTTTTAATGTTGAAGTGGGATAGATGGAGACGCTTTTTAGAGCCAGCACCTATCATTCTTATACACAACGGCTCCATTGATTTTAGCAATTTGAAAAAAGCGAGAATTACCGTGGAATATTTATTTTCAGAACTTCGTATGCGAAATGTGAGCGATATTCAAACAATCAAATTAGCATTATGGGAAGCGAACGGTGTCGTTTCTATATTTCGGTATCCAGAATATGAGGCAGTTTCCCGACTTGATCTAAAAGTGGCGGGAAAAAAATCTCCAGTTTCTTTTGTATTAGTAAAGGATGGGAGCATTCAGCAAGATGTTCTTGCATTATTAGGGAAAACAGAAGAATGGGCGAGAGAATTTCTAGAGAAAAACGCAGAAGTTGAATCCATTTTGTTAGCTACAGTAGATGAAACACATAAAATAAATATTTTGTTAAAAAAATGAAAAATATACGCATTTTGTCGTTTCATACATATGATACAATAGTGTGGACAACGAAAAAGGAGGGATACGATGGGATATGTAGAAGAATTACGGAAAATAGTTGGTCATCGCCCTTTAATTTTAGTTGGTGCTGTTGTACTCGTTATAAATGAAAATAGATATGTATTATTACAACAAAGAACAGAGCCTTACGGAAAATGGGGGCTGCCTGGTGGATTAATGGAGCTTAGTGAATCACCAGAAGAAACTGCTTTTCGTGAGGTATACGAAGAAACAGGAATAAAGGTGAAGAACCTACGATTAATCAATGTGTTTTCTGGAGCGAACTATTTTACAAAATTAGCAAACGGTGATGAATTTCAATCTGTAACGACCGCTTATTATACGGACGAATACGATGGAGATTTTGTTATGAACAAAGAAGAAGCGGTTCAGCTTAAATTCTTCCCACTAACAGAACTACCTGACTATATTGTTGGGTCGCATAAAAAAATGATTAGTGAATATATGAAGATTATGGAAAAAAAGATATAATAATAGTGAAAGAAATACAAAAACACAGTTCTGGTTGGTAGTCCAGACGCATGATTTCATGTCAGTAACCTTCCCCTCCGGGATGTCCCGTATTTCTAATTTTTTTAGGGGGGGCTGTCAATGGATTTGACAGTATATCACGATGGCCAATTTTTTGTTGGAATCATTACATGTAAAGAAAAAGGGAAGTTGTATGGAGCGAGATATATTTTTGGAACGGAACCTTCAGACGAAGAAGTGCTTATATTTGTGAACGGTTCAATGTTAGCGTATTTTCAGCACTTTGCAAAATGTGGCGTGGAAGTGAAAGAAAAACAGCGTCCCAAAAATATAAAGCGAATCATACGACAAGCTGCAAAAGAAGTAAATGTAAACCGCTTTACTAAGGCGCAAGAGGCAATTAGCTTATCTTATGAACTGCATAAACAAGAAAAGAAAGTGCAATCTAAGGAGAAGCGAGAGGCTGAAAAACAAAGAAGACGTTTAATCAAAGTACAAAAAGCAAAGCAAAAACATCGTGGTCATTGAGAAAAGGTGTTAGAGCAAGAGCTCTAACACCTTTTCTATGCTGAAATACAAGTAAACTTACTTGTATTTCATAAACATTAACTGGTAAGATACAAATAGGTAGTTTTAGAGGAGGGAAAAGATTGATTAATTTTAACTTTTTTATGAATGATGTTGTCCGCCAAGCGCGTGAAGAGATTGTCTCTGCTGGATATACAGAATTGACGACGCCAGAAGCAGTAGACGAAGCGTTTAAAAGAAATGGAACAACACTTGTAATGGTAAACTCTGTATGTGGTTGTGCAGGCGGTATTGCTCGTCCTGCTGCTGCGCATTCTGTACATTATGATAAACGTCCTAACCACCTTGTAACGGTGTTTGCAGGTCAAGATAAAGAAGCGACAGCAAGAGCTCGTGAATATTTCGAAGGGTATCCACCATCTTCTCCATCATTTGCTTTATTAAAAGATGGAAAAATTGTAACGATGGTAGAGCGTCATGAAATTGAAGGTCATGAACCGATGCAAGTTATTGCAAAACTACAATCGTATTTCGAAGAGAATTGCGAAGAACTATAATCAGTGGAGGTGGTTCATCCCAACTGATTATAAGTCCTTATAAAAATAAATGAAAAGGCGGTACGTCCATACTCAAGTGGATGTACCGCCTTTTTTTATTTCGTATTAAAATTTTTGGGATATGCATAGTTTTGTTATTTTATGCATCTTTTTATACACGGATAACTGTATTTTAACTCGTTTTATATTTATTTTTATTTTATATATTGCATAAAAATAAAAGTGCTGATACAATACAAACATCGAATAAATATTCTATTAAACTTTTAAATATACATTATTAGGGGGAAGAAAGATGAAGAAGTTATTATCAATATCGTTTGCACTTATTTTAATTGTAAGTATGTTCAGTGCTTGTAGTAATGGGGAAGAAAAGGCTACTGGAAAAAATAAAAAAGTACTCGTTATGGGGACTTCAGCAGATTATAAACCATATGAATACGTAGAAGCTTCAAAGAGTGATGAAATTATCGGCTTTGATGTTGATGTTGCTAAATATATCGGAAAAGAACTTGGTTATGAAGTGAAAGTGAAAGATATGGATTTTGGTGGTTTATTAGCATCTCTTAGCTCAGGAAAAGTTGATTTCGTAATGGCAGGTATGACGCCAACTGCAGAGCGTAAAAATAATGTTGATTTCACAGATATTTACTTTGTTGCGAAAAACATGGTCGTTTCTAAAAAAGACTCTAACATTAAATCTATAGAGGATTTAAAAGGGAAAAAAGTAGGGGTACAAACAGGATCTATTCAAGAAGAGAAAGCAGCAGAATTTAAAAAGCAAGTAGATTTCAAAGTTGAGGGACGTGACCGTATACCAGAAATCGTACAAGAAATTAAAGCTGGTCGTTTTGATGCTGCAATTATAGAAGACACAGTTGCTAAAAATTATTTAGAGAAAATGAAAGATTTACAAGGAATTGAAATTAAAGAAGCTCCAGAAGAAGTTGGAGCAGCAATTGCCCTTCCGAAAAACAGTGATAAAACAGCTGAATTTAATAAAGTAATTAAAAAAATGCAAGAAAATGGAGAAATGGATAAATTAGTGAAGAAATGGTTTGGCAGCGAAAAATAAGCTGCCTTTCACTTTTCTGTGAGGGGAATGAAAAGAATGAACTTAGATTTTTCGGCGATTACGCCTTCGATACCATATATATTAAAAGGTCTAGAAGTTACTTTGAAAATTGTAGCAGTATCAGCTTTAGCAGGGTTTCTTTTAGGGACGTTATTAGCACTTTGCAAAATTGCTAGAATACGAGCATTAAATATAGCGGCAGATCTTTATACGTCAATTTTCCGTGGTACACCACTTGTATTGCAATTAATGATTATTTATTTCGGTGTCCCGCAAATAATTGGTTATGAAATACCGGCATTCTTAGCAGCTGTACTTGCATTTAGCTTAAATTCAGGTGCATATATGTCAGAAGTAATCCGTGCCGGCATTCAAGCGGTTGATAAAGGACAAACAGAAGCGGCGATGGCTTTAGGAATTCCATACGGAAAAATGATGCGAAATATCATTTTTCCTCAAGCTTTAAAAAATATATTACCGGCACTTGTAAACGAGTTTGCGACACTTACGAAAGAATCGGCTGTAGTAACAGTAATAGGAGCAACGGATTTAATGCGTCGTGCTTATATCGTAGGCGGGGAGACTTTTAAATACCTTGAACCATTACTTTTTGTTGGACTCATTTATTATATGCTAGTCATTATTCTTACATTAGTCGGGAAGGCAATTGAAGGGAGAATGAAGAAAAGTGATTAAAATTGAAAACCTTCATAAATCATTTGGAAAAAACGAAGTATTAAAAGGGATTACAACAACGATTGAAAAAGGGGAAGTAGTAGCAATTATTGGACCGTCTGGATCAGGGAAATCAACATTTTTACGTTGTATGAATGTGTTAGAAGCACCGACAAATGGTCACATTTGGATTGGAACGGAAGAAGTAACGAATCCAAAAACGAATATTATGCACGTTCGTGAAAATGTCGGAATGGTATTTCAGCATTTTCACCTATTTCCTCATATGACTGTATTAGAAAATATTACGTATGCTCCTATCAATGTAAAAGGAGTAACGAAACAAGAAGCTGAAAAGAAAGCCGAAAAACTGTTAGAAAAGGTCGGCTTATTAGATAAAAAAGATACGTATCCAAATCGTCTTTCGGGAGGACAAAAGCAACGTGTAGCAATTGCAAGAGCGTTAGCAATGGAACCAGAAGTAATGTTATTTGATGAACCGACATCAGCACTAGATCCAGAGATGGTAAATGAAGTGTTAGAAGTTATGAAATCATTAGTTACGACAGGAATGACAATGGCGATTGTTACACATGAAATGGGATTTGCAAAAGAAGTAGCAGATCGTGTTCTCTTTTTAGATGGTGGAAAGCTTGTAGAAGATAGTGCGCCAGCAGAATTTTTTGCAGCACCGAAAAGTGAGCGTGCGCAACAATTTTTACAAAAGATATTGTAATATGTAAAGGTTACGTGAATAATAAGTAGAAAAGGATGACATTGTGTCATCCTTTTTTTATACTAACTGTAAATACGTTTATACATATAGGAGCAATGCTATGTTCAAAATTGGATACCGTACAGTAAAAACAGCAATAGGGACAGGCGCAGCCGTTTTTATTGCACAGTTATTAGGGTTGGAATTTTATAGTTCAGCGGGTATTTTAGTTATATTATGCGTACAAAATACGAAACGTAAATCACTTCAAGTGTCGTTACACCGTTTTTTAGCCTGTGTATTATCAATGGTGTTCGCATTTTGTATTTTTGAAACAATTGGATATACACCACTAGCAATTAGCGTACTATTACTTACATTTATTCCGACTGCAGTCATGTTTAAAATTCAAGAAGGTATTGTTACGAGTTCAGTTATTGTGATGCATCTATATTCATTGAAACAAATTACATGGCTTATTGTTGGGAATGAAATTGCGATATTAACGATAGGGATTAGCGTGGCTCTATTAGTAAATATGTATATGCCAAGTAGTGAAAATAAGCTAAAAGAGTATCAAGGTAAAATAGAAAATAATTTTAAAACGATTTTGTTTGAAATGGTTGTATATTTACGAAACCGAGAAAGTAGTTGGAGCGGAGCAGAACTTATTGAAACTGAACAGATGCTAAATGAAGCTAGAGATTTATCGTTTAAGAAACTTGAGAATGCATTTATGCGAGAAGATGACTATTACTATCGCTATTTCAATATGCGTATGCAACAATTCGAAATTTTAGAGCGAATGATTCCGTTAGCAGCTTCTTTATCATGGACATATGAACAAGCGGACATGATTGCGGATGTGGTTGAAAACATTGGAAATGCTATTAGCCCTCAGAGTACCGGGGTTATTTCTTTAAGGCAGCTTCAAGAAATGCGAGAATTATTTAGAGATATGCCATTGCCGGCTACACGTGAAGAATTTGAGATACGTGCGAAACTTGTTCAACTTGTATACGAAATGGAACAATATTTACTCATTAAAAGTCGCTTTAAAGGAAAGGATAATATAAAAGAACTTATATAGAAGGTAGGAATTATCTATGCCGTATCTTCTCTCTTTCCTATTATGTCTTTCTTTATCGCCTATTTGGCCTCTTGGTGATAATCCGCGTGCCGGTGATCCTTTCATTATTGTAAATAAAGCGACGAATAAACTAGCTTATATTGACGATGGAAAGATTCAAAAGGTTTTTCCAGTCGCGACAGGAAAAACAAATGAATTAACCCCAGAGGGAACTTTTGATATTGTAATGAAAGCAAAGGACCCATATTATATTGTGAAGAATATTCCTGGGGGATCACCGAAAAATCCACTTGGATCTAGGTGGATGGGATTTAATGCAAGAGGAACTGATGGGAGTAAATATGGAATACATGGAACAAACCAACCGAGTTCAATTGGAAAGTATATTTCACAAGGATGTATAAGAATGAAGAAAAATGATGTGGAATATTTATTTGATCGCATTCCAATTGGAACGAAAGTATGGATTGTAAAATCGAAAAAGTCATTTCAGCAATTGGCAAAAGAAAAAGGAGCCATTGCATATGAAAAAGTCAACGGAAAAGTTGGCTTTTTCTATTGTAATAAGTTGTCTTGACATGTGTACATAACCATGCGTTAATGAGAGTATAGAAAGATAAAATGAGATAAAGGGGTTGCTCATATGTACTTGAATCCAAAACTTTCGTATATGCAGTTTTTTATGGGATTTCTATTTATTATTACATTCATATTGGCAACTTTTAATATATGTTCTTATCTTGTAGCGATTGTATGTATGGCATTACTTAATCTTACTTTTGTTATTGGGGCATTTCAGCAGAAACAATATACAAGTTTTGTGATAGCACTTGTAATGTCATTTTTCTTTAGTATTGTAGCGATTGTGCTTTACATAAAATAAACCATCTCGATTTCGAGATGGTTTATTTTATTATGTGTAAAAAGTAAAAAAAGGACGAACAGATCGTCCTTTTTACCAAAACATACTTGCGCCAGCAAGTAATGTTGTTACAAGCATAGAAATTAGCATTACATAAATCATAACTTTTTGAGCTTTTTTATGCATCGTTAAACCTCCTTGCAAATCAGTACAATATCATTGTAACGAGAAATGATATTGTGGACAAGGGGGAGAGAAATGACAAAATTCGAGAAGTGTGTGTAAAGTATAACAGGAAATTTGTATGTACGTAGAGAATATATAAGAATGATAGGGTATGAGTTTTTTGTTATGCAAGCTGAAGAATGGAGATACGATGATGAAAATATATGAAACAAATCGTTTACATTTAAGGGAAATTGATGAGTCGTATGCTGAAAAAGTTCTTCAATATTACGACAGAAATCGTGAATTTTTAAAAGCCTGGGAAGAGTATAGACCGGATGATTTTTTTACGTTAGATTATCAAAAGAAAAAGTTACAAAAGGATAGAAAAGAGATCGCAGAAGGTAAAATCATCAGACTTTGGATTTTTAAAAAAGGTGATGATACGAAAATAATTGGATGTATTTCATTTAATTTAATTGTTCGTGGAATTTACCAATCTTGTGTACTCGGCTATAAATTAGATAAGGAAGAGTTAAACAAAGGTTATACGACAGAAGCGCTTAGAAAAGCGATTCAAGTTGCTTTTGAGGAATTTCAATTACATCGTATAGAAGCACCGATTATGCCACGAAATTTAGCATCTATACAAGTCGTAACGAAGATAGGTTTTCAGTATGAGGGCGTGTCTAGGAAGATGTTAATGGTTAATGGAGTGTGGGAAGATCATATGCGCTGGGTATTGTTAAATGAGTAATAGAAAGCAGATGGTTATCTAGACATATAAACCGTCTGTTTTTTGTCTTGTATTTCGAAACTTTTGCGAAATTCTGTTATAATTAATAGTGTTACATACATAATGGTAGTGTAGGAGGCGCAGTCTTATGATTAATCAAGAACGTTTAGTAAATGAATTTATGGAGTTAGTACAAGTAGATTCTGAAACGAAATTTGAAGCAGAAATTTGCAAAGTATTAACAAAGAAATTTACAGATTTAGGTGTAGAAGTATTTGAAGATGATACAATGGCTGTTACTGGGCATGGTGCAGGTAACTTAATTTGTACATTACCAGCAACAAAAGATGGTGTTGATACAATTTACTTTACTTCTCATATGGATACAGTAGTTCCTGGTAATGGAATTAAGCCTTCTATTAAAGATGGATATATCGTATCAGATGGTACTACGATTTTAGGGGCGGATGATAAAGCGGGGTTAGCATCCATGTTCGAAGCAATCCGTGTTTTAAAAGAAAAAAATATCCCTCATGGTACAATTGAATTTATTATTACAGTTGGAGAAGAATCTGGTCTTGTTGGTGCAAAAGCATTAGATCGTGAGCGCATTACAGCGAAATATGGTTACGCGTTAGATAGCGATGGGAAAGTTGGCGAAATCGTTGTTGCAGCTCCAACACAAGCGAAAGTGAATGCGATTATTCGCGGGAAAACAGCTCATGCTGGTGTAGCACCAGAAAAAGGTGTATCTGCAATTACTATCGCAGCGAAAGCAATTGCGAAAATGCCACTTGGTCGTATTGATTCTGAAACAACTGCAAATATTGGACGTTTTGAAGGTGGTACACAAACGAATATCGTTTGCGATCATGTACAAATCTTTGCAGAAGCGCGTTCTTTAATCAATGAAAAAATGGAAGTACAAGTTGCGAAAATGAAAGAAGCATTTGAAACAACTGCAAAAGAAATGGGCGGCCAAGCAGATGTTGAAGTAAAGGTTATGTATCCAGGATTTAAATTTGCTGATGGCGATCATGTTGTAGAAGTTGCAAAACGCGCAGCTGAAAAAATTGGTCGTACACCTTCTCTTCACCAAAGTGGTGGCGGAAGTGATGCAAACGTAATTGCTGGACACGGAATTCCAACAGTTAACTTAGCAGTTGGTTATGAAGAAATTCATACAACAAACGAAAAGATTCCTGTTGAAGAATTAGCGAAAACAGCAGAATTAGTTGTTGCAATCATAGAGGAAGTAGCGAAATAATATAACAAAAAAGCGTGTAAATCAATTGTGATTTACACGCTTTTTACTTTGATTCGATTGCTTTTACAAGGCGGATAAGCCAATACAAGAAAATCCATGGCAGTATGTAAGTTGTTACTACATGGACTAGACGAGGAAAGAAACCAGCTATGTTTATATCAAATATAGGAAGAAGTAAATAATTGATTGCGACGATTAGTATAATTATGAGAAACGTATAATTGAGTTTATCAGTTGATTTCATAATAATCACCCCTAATTACAAAAATATCCACTTCATTTAAATTATAGCAATAAATATGATGGAAAAGAACAAGTAATAATTATAATTATTGTGCAAAATTTGCTATAATAAAAGAACGAACGTTCTGATTAGGGGGTGAGTACTATGCGAGAAATGTATCCAAAAAAAGGGCGTGTTATTTTACATGTAGATATGAATTGTTTTTTCGCATCTGTTGAAATTGCTCATGACTCATCGTTACAAGGGAAGCCGTTAGCGGTTGCTGGAAATGAAAAAGAAAGAAAAGGAATTATCATAACATGTAGTTATGAGGCGAGAGAATATGGAATACGTACAACGATGCCACTTTGGGAAGCGAAAAGGTTATGTCCGCAATTAATTGTAAGGCGCCCTAATTTTACATTATATCGCGAAGCTTCATTTCAAATGTTTCAAATTCTTTCCCGTTTTACGGAAAAAATACAACCAGTCTCAATAGATGAGGGGTATTTAGATATTACAGACTGTTACGCACTCGGTTCACCTCTTGAAATAGCAAAGATGATTCAGCAGGCGTTATTAACAGAATTGCAGCTTCCGTGTAGCATCGGGATTGCTCCGAACCTTTTCTTAGCAAAAACAGCTTCTGATATGAAAAAGCCTCTCGGTATTACCGTGCTCCGAAAACGAGATATTCCAGAAATGATTTGGCCACTTCCGGTTGGAGCGATGCATGGAATTGGAGAAAAAACAGCTGAGAAATTAAAAGATATTCATATACAAACAATTGAACAGTTAGCAAAAGGAAATGAACATATCATTCGCGCTAAAATTGGAAAGCATGGTGTTGATTTACAAAGAAGGGCAAAAGGTGTGGATGATAGAGAAGTTGATCCGAGTCAAATGGGACAACATAAAAGCGTTGGTAATTCGATGACTTTTTCAAAGGATATGGATGAAGAAAAAGAATTACTTGATATGTTAGAAAGGCTATCAAAATCAGTGAGTAAAAGATTACAAAAGCGAACTCTTGTCAGTTATAATATTCAAATTATGATTAAATATCATGATAGGCGGACAGTAACGAGGAGTAAGCAATTGAAAAATGCCATTTGGGAAGAACGAGATATTTTTCAAGCGGCCTCTCGTTTATGGAAGCAACATTGGGATGGCGATTCCGTTCGTTTATTAGGTATTACAGCTACTGAAATAGAGTGGAAGACTGAATCGGTGAAGCAATTAGATTTGTTTTCATTTGAAGAAGATGCGAAAGAAGAGCCGCTACTTGCTGTCATTGATCAAATTAATGATAAGTATGGAATGCCGCTTTTACAACGAGGTAGTCAATTATTACGTAAGCAAGAAAAGTCTTTTCAGCAAAAATTAGAAAATAAGTTTATGTAGAAGGTGTCATGAAGCTGTAAATATCATGACACCTTTTATGTTCAACTTGCTTCTAAATCTAATGAAGTTTTCCAACCAGCTGCAGTAACGCCAGATTCTAATAGCATTCTGCTCACTATTTTTTCAATTAAGACTGCTGTATTTGTGTTGCAGTGTAATGTCGCTTGTATACATACTTTTTGATTAGAATCTACGTCTTCACTATACAATTCTTTTAAACCAATGCCTTCAGAACTTACCATATGCATAAGTAAAAAACGAATATGGGCTTCATGTTCTTCTGAACAAGTGAGAGAAAGTAAGTAGTTCGTTTGTTCAGGTGATTCTTCTTTTGATTTCTGATTCATAAAGAGAGCGATTGGGCGAAGTAGTATGTTTGCTAGTAAAACACCAGCTGCACCTAATATAGCTGCAATGAGGAAACCAGCGCCTGTAAGAGTACCAACAGCAGCTGCGCACCATAGGGTAGCCGCAGTATTAAGCCCTCTAATACTAAAACCATCGCGGATAATAACGCCGCCTCCTAAAAAACCAATCCCACTGACGACTTGAGAGGCAATACGTGAAGGGCTAGCATCGTGATCAATCATGACGGATAATAAAACAAATATACAGGCACCAAGTGATACGAGAGCATTTGTCCGGAGCCCAGCCATCCTATGTCTCCATTGTCGTTCCATTCCGATGCAAGCACCTACAATAATTGCAATAAATAATCTTAGTACAATGTCATACCATACCATCATGGTCACCTCCATACATATAAGTCCAAGTTATGTTTTTGAGAATGAGCGGGAAGCACCCGCTCATTCTCATTTTTATAACCAGCTATGAAACTTTTTAATATAAAGATTTTTCAGGAATTGTGTTAAGAAAGCATAGCCTAATAGTATCCCTACTAACCAAGGGAAATAGCTAAGTGGTAATGCTTGTAATCCAACGGCTGCTCCAAGTGGCGAGAATGGAATATAAATTCCGATTATCATAATACAAGCGGTTAATAAAAGAACCGGTACTGATGCGGTACTTTGAATAAATGGAATCTTCTGTGTTCTTATCATGTGAACAATTAAAGTTTGTGTTAGCAACCCAACGACAAACCAACCAGATTGGAATAATGATTGTTCGCTAGCTGTATTTGCACTGAAGACGTTCCACATGACCACATAGGTGATGATATCAAATATGGAACTAATGGGACCGATGCAAATAATGAAGTTCCGTAAATTTGCAGTATCCCATTTTCTTGGTTTTTCTAAAAACTCTTTATCCATTTTGTCCCATGGGATAGACAGTTGTGAAATATCATAAAGTAAGTTTTGAATTAAAAGGTGAATGGCAAGCATCGGCAAGAAAGGAATGAAGGCACTTGCTACTAACACACTAAATACATTTCCGAAGTTAGAGCTCGCTGTCATTTTAATGTATTTCAAAATATTACCGAATGTAGTGCGTCCTTCTAAAATACCTGCTTCTAATATCATTAAACTTTTTTCAAGTAGAATAATATCGGAAGACTCTTTTGCAATATCAGTTGCAGTATCAACACATATGCCAACGTCAGCTTCCCGTAACGCTACGGCGTCGTTAATGCCATCTCCCATATAACCTACAGTGTGTCCGTTTCCTTGTAATACTCGTATAATGCGGGATTTTTGCATTGGATTTAGTTTAGCAAAAACAGTTGTTTCTTCGGCTAGCTTTGCTAATGCTTTATCAGGTAAAGCATCGATTTCGTAACCAAGGATAGGCTCGCCAATATTTAATCCAACTTCTTTACATACCTTTTTTGTCACGATTTCGTTATCACCAGTTAAAATTTTTACTTGTACACCATGTTTTTGTAATGCTTGAATGGCAGTAGCGGCAGATGGTTTCGGCGGATCTAAAAAGCCAATATATCCAGCGAGAATCATATCATTTTCATCTTGTACGGCGTACTCTTTATTATTTGTTAGTCTATTTTTTTTATAAGCTACAACAATAACGCGCATACCTTCACTATTCAAAGTTTCACTTAGTTGTTTTACATGTAAGCGCATGTCATCGGTAAGAGAAGCAATTTTGCCATCTATTTCAGTGTAGTTGCAAATAGATAAAATTTCTTCTACAGCCCCTTTACAGACCATTGTATGTTCACCTGAATTGTTTTTTACAATGACGGACATACGCCGACGAGCAAAGTCAAATGGAATTTCATCTAGCTTTTGAAAAACAGATGGATCAAATTTTTGATTTTCTTCTGTATGTTTTATAACGGCTTTATCTATTAAATTTTTCAATCCTGTTTGATAGAAGCTATTTAAATAGGCAAAGTGTAATACACGATTACATGTATTACCATTAGGATCTAAGTGGCGAACAAGTACAACTTTATCTTCTGTTAAAGTTCCTGTTTTATCGGTACAAAGAATGTTCATAGCACCTAAGTTTTGAATAGAATTCAGCTGTTTTACAATTACTTTCTGTTTAGACATGTTAACGGCACCTTTAGCTAAATTAGCAGTCACAATCATTGGTAACATTTCAGGTGTTAGACCAACTGCGATTGCAATAGCGAAGAAGAAAGCTTCTTGCCAATCCCCTTTTGTGAATCCGTTAATGAGAAGAACGATAGGTGCCATAATAAGCATGAATGTAATTAAAAGCCAGCTTACTTTGTTTACACCTTTATCAAAGCTTGTTTCTACGCGCTTACCGATTACTTTATTTGCTAAAGAGCCAAAATACGTATCGGTACTTGTGGAGATGACAACCGCTCTTGCGCTACCACTTACAATATTTGTCCCCATGAAGCAAAGATTTTCCATATCAAGTGGATTGTAATTTTTTTTCGTGCTTTTCGGTAATAGATGTTTATTTTCTGTATGGTAGCAGTTTTCGTATTTTTCTACAGGAAGTGCTTCTCCTGTTAAAGAAGATTGGTTCACAAATAAATCTTTAGCCGATAAAATACGCACATCAGCTGGAACAATGTCTCCGGCTGAAAGTGAAATAATATCGCCAGGTACAAGTTCCTCAATTGGAATTTCCGTTGTATCAGTTTGCTTTAAATTTTTTACATTTTTTGTTTCGTGTACAAATCCATCTATTCTAAAGACACTCGCCGTTGTTCGAACCATAGCATTTAACTGATCTGCAGCTTTTTGAGAACGAAATTCTTGTAAAAAGCGAATCGTTGCACTTAGCATTACCATTACAGATACGACAATCGTTCCTTGTATGTCATCTGTGAAAAAAAAAAGTGCGCCGAGAGCTAATAAAACAAAAATAAATGGATTTTTAAAAGCCAGCAGAAATTGAATGTACCACGGTAATGTTTTATTATGAGCTATTTCATTAAGGCCATATAAAGAAAGTCTACGAGACACTTCTTCTTTAGAGAGTCCATTTTCTGTTGTTTCTAAAAGTCGTAACGCTTTGTTTGCATCCTGCGTTGCGACTTCCACTAATAATTTGTGATTTGTTTTCATACAATCTTGATCGTATGAATGTTTCGTTTCTTGTTTTTGTAAATTTAACATCGGTAGTTCCTCCTTTTTCATGAAGGAGGAAACAAGCTGTTACTCGACTATTTAAAATTAGGAGGAACAGTTTCTTTCCTACCTACATGATGAAATATTAACGTAAAACATATGGGTATCTGGGCCGAATCATCAATTGCCAACTGTTCCTCACCTCCGTACAATTTAGTAGTTTCTGAATATGCTATGTTTGTTTCATAGTAAGGTGCATATATACGTAAAAAGACCTTTACTCAAAACGAGTAAAGGTCTGAATTCGTAGTTAAAAGAGTCCACGACAAAGACTGTTAGTAAATATAGATTAAAACAGTTTTGTGTATGACAAAATATACGCACCTCTCCCTCGTTGAGTTTTAGCACTGTATAGCATAGGTACTGAAACCAGCTACGTTAAAAAAGGCCTTCATTCCGACCTTTCCTGTTGACCCATTGGCGTCTCTCGACATTTTTGGGCAGCAGCGTTTCTCTATACAGGAGCCTCACCTAACAGAGACCATATTCAATTACACGTTGAATGTTAGCACTGAAATTTTGTAGTGTCAATATATTTTTTTGAAAACTCAAATAGATTCATCTTGGCTATATAGTAGGAAATAAGAGGGGGTTTTTGGAAATAAATTTGGAAAATAAATACCGTAATAAACATAAAAAAAGCACTGATTACAGTGCTTTTTTTATAGATTATGAGATTGTAGCATTTTCAAAAATAACAATTTCTGAACGATTTGTTGTTGAAACACGTTGTGCGTAATATGTGAAAGCTGAAGAAATATATGTTGGTAACGAGTCATTTGTATGTGTTGTTGTATATTCATGGATTAATTCTTTCAAAGTCGTCCATTCTAATTGTGCTGGGTGATCAGACACGAAAGAACTTACCCAGCGATCAAATGAAGATGAAAAATCAGTTTGTAAACGAAATGCTTCTTTCATAATAAAACGCTCCCTTAAAATGTAGTATAATCATTTTAACATAAAACACGAACGATTGCTAAGTTTTTTGAGTATAACGTTCGTGATATATAGTTGTCTAGATGATTGGTTATGTAAATTCGATTTGCCATTTGAAATAACATTCCGTAAGATGAAAGGTAGATTATATAAAGAGCTGGAGGAAAGAAAGTGGAATTTGTATTTTTAGGAACTGGTGCAGGTGTTCCTTCGAAAGGAAGGAACGTTTCAGCAATTGCTTTGCAATTGTTAGAAGAACGAGGACAGACTTGGTTATTTGATTGTGGCGAGGCGACACAACATCAAATATTACATACATCAGTACGTCCACGCCGCATTGAAAAAATATTTATTACGCATTTACATGGTGATCATATTTTTGGATTGCCTGGTTTATTAGGAAGCCGTTCGTTCCAAGGAGGGACTACACCTTTAACAGTGTATGGACCAAAAGGAATTAAACAATTTATTGAAGTCGCATTATCAGTAAGTACGACACATGTAAAATACCCGCTTGAAATTGTTGAGATAACAGAAGAAGGTACTGTGTTTGAAGATAATGAATTTCATGTGGAAACGAAAAGATTGTCACACGGTATTGAATGTTTTGGGTATCGTATTATAGAGAAAGATATACAAGGCGCCCTTTTAGTCGATAAATTGCTGGAGATGGGCGTGAAACCAGGTCCACTCTTTAAACGTTTAAAAGATGGAGAAGTGGTTGAATTGGAAAATGGTACGATACTAAACGGAAAAGATTTTATCGGCCCACCTCAAAAGGGAAGAATTATTACCATTTTAGGTGATACGAGATATTGTGAAGCGAGTAGAGAGCTAGCACAAGACGCTGACGTACTTGTTCATGAAGCAACTTTTGCAGCAGAAGATGAACAACAAGCTTATGATTATTTTCATTCCACATCTAAGCAAGCTGCAAGTATTGCACTTCAGGCAAATGCAAAACGATTAATATTAACTCATATTAGTTCTCGTTATCAAGGGGATACATATAAGGAATTATTGAAAGAGGCAAGAGAGCTATTTTCTAATACAGAAATAGCTACAGATTTAAAATCATTTCCAGTGGACAGATAATAATGTTGTGAAAAAATGGTGACGAAAGGTTGCCATTTTTTTATTTCTAAAAAAAATAAAAATAAAACTGTTATCATTTTACGCTTATATAGGATGAAACAGAAAGTTTTAATGATGTAAAGATATAAGATGAAACAACATAGTATCGATTGTTTAGAAAAACTGTTATATAAGTCGGACGACATACAAGTAGTACAAATAGCAAAAATGGATTGTTATTCAGAAGTTTTAAAATTCATTAAAAGTAAGCGTTTTATTAAAAACAAGCTATAATGAGGACAGATTATAATTTACTGTAGGCTACATGTGTTTGAGACGTTTATCATAACAAGTGAAGTTGAATAAATTGTGAGAGGGCAACATGGAAATTATAATAGGAAGGACATTACTATTATTTGTATGAAGCCTTTTTCACTTTTTAGCTTTAAGGCATCAAAAGGTATGAAAGCAATGGGCGTTTCACTTGTTTATGCTATGCTTGTAAGGGGTTCTGTGTTAAACTTTGGATTGCTACAAGACTTTACTGTAGATTATCTTATATTATGTGTAAATGAAGGTAATGCTAAGTTTCTTATTTCATATTATAACTGGTATTATTTCAGGATATATCGCTTCACTGTTATTCAAAAACGATCCAATTCGTATAGCGGAACAAATTCGTAGTACAACTGGAAAAGCAACCGATTTGGTAGCTTAATAGAATAGTAAAAAATTTTTTCATAGAGGTTTAGGGGGAGTTATGATGAAGTATCGCTCAGTATTTGATATTATCGGTCCAGTTATGATTGGTCCATCAAGTTCACATACAGCAGGCGCAGCAAGAATGGGGCAAGTTGCTCGCCAGCTGTTTCGTCATGAACCAGAAAGAGTAAGCATTTCATTATATGGATCATTTGCAAAAACGTATCGTGGGCATGGTACAGATGTAGCGCTAATAGGTGGGATATTAGGGTTTGAAACAGATGACTTACGTATTCCAGAGGCGCTAGAGATAGCAAAAGAGCGCGAAATTGAAGTGGAATTTATTGAAGAGGATGCCAATGCACCTCACCCAAATACAGCGAGAATTCGTTTGTATAAAGGTGAAGAAGAAATTGAAGTTGTTGCTTGCTCAATTGGTGGCGGTAAAATTGAAGTTGTAGAATTAAACGGATTCGATCTTCAATTATCAGGCACGAGTCCAGCACTACTTATTGTAAATAACGATCGCTTCGGTGCTATTGCAGCAGTAGCTTCAATCCTTGCGAAACACGAGATTAACATTAGTACAATGAGTGTTTCTCGTAAGGAAAAAGGAAGAAGAGCGCTTATGGTCATCGAAACAGATGAAATATTAGCAGATGAAGTGATTGAAGAAATAAAAGCGCAACAAAATATTTGTCAAGTAACTATTATGGAATAATTGCAGGGGGGACACACCATGTTTCGGAACGCAGCGGAACTAGTGGCGCAAGCTAAAGAACAAAATGTAAAAATCGCAGAAATTATGATTCAATGTGAAATGGAAACAAGAAGTATTTCACGTGAAGAAGTAATTGCTGGTATGGAAAAGAACTTAGTCGTGATGGAGCAAGCGGTAGAACGTGGTATTCGCGGAGTGAAATCACCAACTGGTTTAACTGGTGGAGATGCTGTAAAAGTTCAGGCGTATATGAAGAGTGGAAAAGGCTTATCTGGAGATACGATTTTGGACGCAGTGAGTAAAGCTGTTGCAACAAATGAAGTAAACGCAGCGATGGGAATTATTTGTGCAACACCAACAGCAGGGTCTGCTGGAACAGTGCCAGGTGTACTATTTGCACTAAGAGAAAAATTGCAGCCTACACGTGAAGAAATGATTGAATTCTTATTTACAGCGGGAGCTTTCGGTATGGTTGTTGCGAATAACGCTTGTATTTCTGGTGCAGCGGGAGGATGCCAAGCTGAAGTTGGTTCAGCAAGTGGAATGGCAGCTGCAGCTGCAGTTGAAATGGCTGGTGGAACACAAGACCAAGCAGCTACAGCGATGGCAATTTCATTAAAGAACATGCTTGGTTTAGTATGCGATCCTGTTGCAGGACTTGTAGAAGTACCTTGCGTAAAACGTAATGCAGCAGGAGCTGCAAATGCGATGATTTCAGCTGATTTAGCATTAGCTGGTGTAACGAGTACGATTCCATGTGATGAAGTAATTGAGGCGATGTTTAGAATTGGACAAACGATGCCAGTAGCACTTCGTGAAACAGCTGAAGGTGGACTTGCAGCAACACCGACTGGTCGTCGTCTGCAAGAAGAGATTTTTGGGAAGACGAATAACTAAACAATATATGTTTATAAAAAAATGGAGCTCAAGTAAGATTGAGCTCCATTTTTTATTTTTCTTTTGTTAATTGTTCTAACGTTTCCCCAAGGTTATGTGATCGTTGCGCTGCCTGTGTAATACAGGAAATAAGTGCTTGTTGAAATTTATGTTCTTGTAATACTTCAATGCCTGCTTCGGTCGTTCCACCAGGAGAAGTAATTTCCTTTCGCAAAATAGAAGGATGTTTTTCACTTGCTTTTAGCATTTCAGCAGCACCAATCATTGTTTGAAGAATAAGTGACTTTGCAACATCTTCTTTTAAACCGATTTCTTTTGCGGCTTCTTCCATCGCTTCTACTACGTAATAAATATAAGCAGGCCCACTTCCAGATAATGCAGTGACAGCATGCATATCTTCTTCTTCTACAACAGAGACGAGACCGATCGTTTCAAATAAAGCTATGGCAGTTTGAATATGTTCCTTTGTTGCATGTTTAGAAGGCGAGATAGCAGTAGCTGATTTTAAAATAGCTGCAGATGTATTTGGCATGGCACGAATAATCGGAACGTCTTTTTGAAGTAGATTTCTAATTGAATGAGTAGAAACACCTGCTAATAACGAAATAATAAGCAGGTTATTATGTATGTCTTCTTTAAAAGGGGTAAGCGCTTCTGCAACATCTTTTGGTTTCATGGCTAGAAAAAGAATATTTGTATCAGTAAGTAGTTCTTTTTTATTATGTGTTCCTTTGACGCCATATTTTTTATGTAGCTCCTGCAACCTTGTCTCGTTAGAACGATTACTTACGGTAATTTGTTCGCCTTTCACAACGTTTGCATGTAATAAGCCACCAATAATCGCTTCAGCAATAGAGCCTGCACCGAGAAAGGAAATGTTTTGAATAGACATGATGTTCCTCCTTTAAATTTGGTTAGAAATTCTTATAAATGTACATACATTCGTTTTTAAATAGGAAACACCTCTTTTTATCTGAAAATAATGACAAATATATAAGGAAGTTGTAAACTGAAGAAGTATTCATTTTTGAACCGGAAAGAGACAGGGGGGCTAAGCATGACGGCGATTCACCGAATGGAGATTCCTGTGCCATTTGCAGTTGAAACTGTAAATGTGTTTTTAGTTGAGGGGGAGACATTAACATTAATTGATACAGGGACGAATACAGAGGAGGCAAGAAGTGCGTTAGAGAGTCAATTAGGTGCATTAGGATATGCGCTAGAAGATATTGAAACAGTAGTCATTACGCATCATCATGCGGATCATTGTGGGCTTTTAAATATATTTTCTGAGAAAACGAACATTATTGGACATCTTTGGAACGAGCCGTGGATTACGCAAAATCCAGAGTTTTTAAAGCGGTATCATGAGTTTTTTAGAGAGACAGCCTTGCAATTTGGTGTTCCAGCAGCGTTTTTGAAAGACGAGGCGTTATTGACGACAAGGACATTGAAATATTCTTGTAATAGATCGTTAACGCATACTGTGAGAGAGGGAGATCGTATTGATTCAATGCCTGGTTTTACAGTAATTGAAACACCAGGTCATGCTTCCACTCATATTTCATTATATAGAGAATCTGATGGAATACTAATTGGAGGGGATGCTCTCATTAGTCATATTTCTTCGAATCCAATATTAGAACCACCATATGAAGGACAAACAGAAAGGGCGCGCCCGTTATTACAATATAATCAAACGTTAAAGCGTTTAAGTGAAATGAATATTTCGCGCATTTTATCAGGACATGGAGAAGATGTTCTCCATGTGAAACAACTTATTGAAACGAGATTACAAAAGCAAGAAACACGTGCATTTAAAGTGCTTGAGTTATTAAAGGAAAAACCAATGACAGCATTTGAAGTATGTGTAAAACTATTTCCGGTATTGTATAAGGAACAATTGCCACTTACTATTTCAGAAACGGTTGGACAATTAGACTTTTTAGCATATAATCAACAAGTGATGATTGATGAATCTTCGCAACAATTGATTTATTATGCAAAGTAGGTGACAGCAATGACGGGACGTTTACAAAATAAAGTAATCGTCATTACAGGTGCTTCTAGTGGAATTGGAGAGCAAGTTGCAATGCAAGTTGCAGAGCAGGGGGCGACTCCAGTATTAATGGCTAGAACAGAAGAGAAATTAAAAGCGCTAGCAGACAAAATTAAAGAAACTTATAATACGCCTTGCTATTATTATGTATTAGATGTAAGTGAAGAGACGGAAGTACAATCTGTTTTTTCAAAAGTATTACAAGAGGTAGGACGTATTGATATATTAGTAAACAATGCGGGATTTGGTATTTTTAAAACGTTTGAAGATGCGTCAATGGATGAAGTGAAAGATATGTTCCAAGTAAATGTATTTGGATTAGTAGCTTGCACGAAAGCGGTACTACCTTATATGGTGAAAAGAAACGAAGGGCATATTATTAATATTGCTTCACTTGCTGGGAAAATTGCAACGCCGAAATCGAGTGCGTATGCAGCAACGAAACATGCAGTACTAGGATTTACGAATAGTTTACGCATGGAGTTGTCTAGTACGAATGTTTTCGTAACAGCGATTAATCCAGGTCCGATAGATACAAACTTTTTTGAAATAGCTGATCAATCCGGTACATATGTGAAAAATATGGGACGATACATGTTAAAACCAACATATGTAGCAGAGCAAATTGTAAAATCAATGCAAACGAAAAAGCGTGAAGTAAATTTACCGAAATGGATGGGCATTGGTCCGAAACTGTATGCTTTATTCCCAGGTTTATTTGAGCGTGTTGCAGGTAAATCATTAAGTAAAAAATAGGAGATTTCCATATGGAAATCTCCTATTTTTTATTTTCCAGTCACATAATCGTAAACGATATCCTCAACTGCCTCGTATACATCAATTTTAGTATTTGAATGAATTATTGCTTGAATATGTTTAACAAGCATTTCCTGATCCTCATTTGACATAGGACTACATTGATATTGCTGAAAACTTTTTATAATCATTTTCTCAATTAATTTTTCATTCATGTTTTCCTCGCCTGTATGTACGTATGTATTGTTTTATTGTACTTGAAGTGAAATAAAAAAACTACTATGCACTATTTTTGTATAAAAATTCGGTTGTGCATATTATTTTTCTAGTAAAATTAAGTTTTTTAAGTTTGTAAAATTTATAAATATTTAATTGACTCTATAAATATACAATATTATAATCATACTTAATTTAAAGAATCAATATGAGGAGGAGCATATGAAGGTCGCGATTATTGGAGCAACTGGGTATGGAGGTATTGAATTAATTCGGTTATTAGAGCAACATCCATATTTTTCGATAGCATCTCTCCATTCTTTTTCACAAGTTGGCGAGTGTATAACAAATGTATATCCGCATTTTCAAAATGTTCTTGTTCATACGTTACAAGAAATTGATGCGGAGGAAATAGTGAAAGAAGCAGAAATTGTATTTTTGGCAACCCCGGCAGGAGTATCAGCAGAGCTAACTCCAAAATTATTAGCAGTAGGTTTAAAAGTAATTGACCTATCTGGAGACTTTCGTATGAAAGATCCTTTCATATATGAACAGTGGTACAAAAGGGCAGCTGCAAAAGAAGAAATTCTTAGTAAAGCTGTATATGGGCTAAGTGAATGGAAAAGGTCCGAGGTTCAAAATGCAAATTTAATTGCAAACCCAGGATGTTTTGCTACAGCTGCATTATTAGCGACATTGCCATTAGTTCGTAGCGGCATAATTGAAGAAGATTCGATTATTATTGATGCGAAATCAGGAGTATCTGGAGCAGGAAAAACGCCAACAACGATGACTCACTTTCCTGAGTTATACGATAACTTGCGTATTTATAAAGTAAATGAGCATCAACACGTTCCTGAGATTGAGCAAATGCTTGCGGAGTGGAATAGGGAAACGAAGCCAATCACGTTTAGTACACATTTAATACCGATATCACGGGGGATTATGGTTACACTTTATGCGAAAGTAAAACGAGAAATGGAAATAGAACAACTTCAAAAATTATATGAAGAAACGTATGAACAATCGCCTTTCATTCGAATTCGTCTGCAAGGAGAGTTTCCAAGTCCGAAAGAAGTGAGGGGCTCAAATTATTGTGATATGGGGATAGCTTACGATGAAAGAACAGGAAGAGTGACAGTCGTTTCTGTTATAGACAATATGATGAAAGGTGCGGCTGGGCAAGCAATTCAAAATGCAAACATAATAGCGGGACTAGAAGAAACAACAGGTTTACAACATATGCCGCTTTATCTATAAGGGGGGACATGATGATTAAAGTAGCGTCTATTACAAAAGTAGAAAATGGTTCGATTGTAACTCCAAAAGGTTTCTCGGCCATTGGCAATGCAATTGGTTTGAAAAAGGAGAAAAAGGATTTAGGGGCAATCGTTTGTGATACACCAGCATCATGTGCTGCTGTTTATACAACAAATCAAATACAAGCAGCCCCCTTGCAAGTAACGAAGGATAGTATAACGACTGAGGGGAAATTACAAGCTATTATCGTCAATAGTGGAAATGCAAATGCTTGTACAGGGATGAAAGGATTACAAGATGCATACGAGATGCGTGCATTAGGGGCGGAACATTTTGGAGTGAAAGAAAATTATGTTGCAGTAGCTTCAACAGGTGTAATTGGTGTTCCGTTGCCGATGGATATAATCCGAAAGGGAATTGCAACTCTTATCCCGGCGAAGGAAGAAAATGAAGCTCATTCTTTTTCTGAAGCAATCTTAACGACGGATCTTATAACGAAAGAAACTTGCTATGAGATGATGATTGATGGAAAGAAAGTGATGATTGCTGGTGTTGCGAAAGGTTCAGGGATGATTCATCCAAATATGGCAACGATGCTAAGTTTTATTACGACAGACGCTCATATAGAGCATGACGTATTGCAAACCGCATTATCACAAATAACGAATCATACATTTAATCAAATTACGGTGGATGGCGATACTTCTACGAATGATATGGTCATCGCTATGGCAAGTGGATTATCAGAAACGAAACCAATCGATATGGAACATGCAGATTGGGAAACTTTCATATTTGCCTTACAGAAGGTATGTGAAGATTTAGCAAAAAAAATTGCACAAGATGGTGAAGGCGCTACGAAGTTAATAGAAGTAAATGTGCTAGGAGCTCAAACGAATGAAGAGGCAAAGAAAATCGCAAAACAAATAGTCGGTTCGAGTCTTGTGAAAACAGCAATACATGGTGAAGACCCAAACTGGGGGCGAATTATTAGCAGCATTGGACAAAGTGAAGTAGCGATTAATCCAAATACAATTGATATTACTCTTCAATCTATCGTTGTGCTGAAAAATAGTGAACCTCAAATGTTTTCTGAAGAGGAAATGAAAGAGAGATTACAAGAAGATGAAATAGTCATTGATGTGTATTTACATTTAGGTGAAGAGACCGGATCAGCTTGGGGCTGTGACTTAAGTTATGAATATGTGAAAATAAACGCTTGTTATCGTACATAAGGAGAGGGAAGATGAGCGATTATATTGTAGTGAAATGCGGCGGTAGTATGTTGGATCAATTAAATGATGTGTTTTTTGATTGCATAAAGAAATTACAACAGAAGTATAAAGTAGTGATTGTTCATGGTGGTGGCCCAGAAATTGATGCCCAATTAAAAGATTGTAACATCAACGTAGAAAAAAGAGATGGATTACGGGTAACACCAAAAGAAGTTATGGATGTTGTTCAAATGGTGTTATGTGGAAGTACGAATAAAAAACTCGTAATGAATTTACAAAAGCATAATTTACGAGCGGTAGGTTGTTCAGGATGTGACGGCAATCTACTTCAAGTTCAACCTGTCAGTGAGGAGATAGGATATGTGGGAGAAGTAAGGTATGTCGAAACGGCCTTACTAAAAGGATTAATAAATATGAATTATATTCCTGTTATTGCTCCGGTCGGCATAAATGATAATGAGATTTATAACATAAATGCGGATACCGCTGCAGCTGGGATTGCGGCCGCATTATCTGCAAAAGAACTCATTTTTATTACAGATGTAGATGGGGTATTGCATGAAGGAAAGTTAGTAAAGAAAACCGACGAATTTGAGATTGTTAATTTTATAGAAAACGGTGTTATTACCGGTGGGATGATTCCGAAAGTACAGGCAGCACTAGCATCATTAAAAATGGGAGTGCAAAAGATTAGTATCGTAAATGGGATGAAGGATTTTACCGAGGTTACAGGTGAGTGTATCGGAACGACGGTAACGAGGGGTGTGAGTATTGCATGACAAGTCATCTTTTTCAAACGTATGGGAGAAGAAAGATTGAGTTTGTAAAGGGAAAAGGAACGAAAGTCATTGATAATAACAGTAAGCAATATTTAGATTTCACATCAGGAATCGGTGTATGTAATTTAGGACATTGTCATTCTACTGTTATGAAAGCTGTACAAGAGCAACTGCATGAAATATGGCATATATCTAACCTGTTTACAAACAGCTTACAAGAAGAAGTCGCGTCATTATTAACAGAAAACATAGCATTAGATTATGTGTTCTTCTGTAATAGCGGGGCAGAGGCGAATGAAGCTGCTTTGAAGCTAGCCCGTAAGCATACTGAAAAATCTCTCGTCGTAACATGCGAGCAATCTTTTCACGGTAGAACATTCGGAACGATGAGTGCGACGGGACAAAATAAAGTGAAAGAAGGATTTGGTCCGCTCCTTCCATCTTTTTTACATACACCATTTAACGATATAAAGGCATTAGAGGAAGTAATGAATGAAGAAGTTGCGGCAGTAATGATAGAAGTTGTTCAAGGAGAGGGAGGAGTCATACCTGCTGATCTATCTTTTTTGAAAGCGATTGAAGCATTATGTAAGAAGTTCGGGTCCTTATTTATTATAGACGAAGTCCAAACAGGAATCGGAAGAACAGGGACATTATTTGCTTACGAACAAATGGGAATAACACCTCATATCGTTACTACTGCTAAGGCGCTTGGAAATGGCATTCCAGTTGGAGCAATGATTGGCCGGAAAGAACTTGGAATATCGTTTCCTGCAGGGTCACATGGTTCAACGTTTGGTGGAAATTATGTTGCAATGGCTGCGGCGAAAGAAGTATTGCAAATAATTAAAAGACCATCGTTTTTAAAAGAAGTAAAGGAAAAGGGCGAGTACGTATTACAGAAGTTGCAAGAGGAATTACGACATGTCGAATGTATTCAAAATATACGTGGTAAGGGGCTTATGGTTGGAATTGAATGTACGCATGAAGTTGCAAGTTTTATAGAACAACTAGAAGAAGAAGGACTTCTCGTATTACAAGCAGGACCTAATGTTATAAGACTATTACCGCCACTTATTGTAACGAATGAAGAACTAGAACAGGCAGTATATATGATAAAAAAAGTAGTTTGTACAAAAAACGTATCAATCATATAAGGGGGAATTTTCATGTCAACTGTACAAGTACCGAAATTAAATACGAAAGACCTTTTAACATTAGAAGAACTAACGCAAGAAGAAATTATTTCTTTAATTGAGTTCGCAATATATTTAAAAAAGAATAAGCAAGAGCCTTTACTGCAAGGCAAAATATTAGGTCTTATCTTTGATAAACATTCAACTCGTACTCGTGTATCTTTTGAAGCAGGAATGGTACAGCTTGGGGGACATGGTATGTTTTTAAGTGGAAAAGAGATGCAAATGGGAAGAGGAGAAACTGTTTCAGATACTGCGAAAGTATTATCGCAGTATATTGACGGGATTATGATACGTACATTCTCACATGCGGATGTAGAAGAGCTTGCAAAAGAATCGAGCATACCTGTTATTAATGGATTAACGGATGACCATCATCCTTGTCAAGCATTGGCAGACTTAATGACAATATACGAAGAAACAAATACATTTAAAGGAATAAAATTGGCTTACGTAGGTGATGGAAATAATGTATGTCATTCATTGTTGTTAGCGAGTGCAAAAGTTGGAATGCATATGACTGTTGCAACGCCTATAGGGTATGAACCGAATGAAGAGATTGTAAAAAAAGCGTTAGCGATTGCCAAGGAAACAGGAGCTGAAATTGAAATTTTGCATAACCCTGAATTAGCGGTGAATGAAGCAGATTTCATTTATACTGACGTTTGGATGAGCATGGGGCAAGAGGGCGAAGAAGAGAAATATACGTTGTTTCAACCATACCAAATCAATAATGAACTTGTTAAGCATGCGAAGCAAACATATCGCTTCTTACACTGTTTACCTGCCCATCGTGAAGAAGAAGTAACAGGCGAAATTATAGATGGGCCAAAATCTATCGTATTTGAGCAAGCCGGTAATCGATTGCATGCGCAAAAAGCATTATTAGTAAGTTTATTTAAAAATGTAGAAGAGCTTTCCTAAATGATGTACACCTCCAGTTGTGAGACACAAATAACAATTGGAGGTGTATTTTTTTTATTGAAATGTCATATGTATATTTAGTTAACTATTTCGATATCATCTATAATAAAAGAGGAAATGAAATTTGTTTTTCGGGGTGTGTAAGGGCATACTAGGTATAAAAATATAGTTAAAGAGATGATGAGAGTGAAAACAACTAAGAAAACATATTCGTTTTTTCAGCGGATGTGGAGAATATTAAAGTTTCAATATTATAAGTTGCTTCGATCACCAGAAGGAGCGAAGAAAGTATCGTTAGGTTTTGCGATTGGTTTTGGTTTAGAGATGTTGGTTATATATACAGCATCGCTCGTCTATTTAATATTTTATCCAATCGTCAGGTTAGCAAAGGGATCTTTTCCTGCCGCGGTGATTGGCAATATTATTGGAAAAATATCGTTTCTCCCAGTAGTTTTATTTCCGCTTGCGTATGCGCTAGGGAAAATGATTTATCCATTTCATGTGCAAAAAATACATCATGAACCCTTTACAATATCGGACTTGTTTTCAAGTCACATTTTTACGATATTAAAGAGCTTATTACAGAGTGAAGTGTATGTATTAATTGGAATGACGATTTTAGGGGTTGTGTTTGGTGTAGTTTCATATTTCGTTGTGCATTATTTATATGAAAAGAACCGTAAGTTACGTTTGAAGAACAGAAAGAAAAGAGTGAGAGAACCACTCATGCAAATATAAAGAGTGTCACACTCATTTTCTCCTTTGAATATGTTTAAGAAAAAGGAGGAGAGAATGAATGTATTATTATTACGTACCGCAAGTATATCCATATGTAAATTATTATCCGGTTTATGATACGAGTAGGCAATATGAATTATATCGACAACAACAACTACCGCAAATACCATCGCAACAACCTACGCAAGATCAAAAACCATATTTAACGACATGGCCATATTCAAATGTATACTATGGCAATTATTACGAATCATAAAGCTGCTTCTATTTAGAAGCAGCTTTATACGTTTGTTTTCAAAATTAAATTTTGAATGGTTTGAAGAGAGTGAATGAGTTTTTCACGTTCTTCCTCAGATAACGTTTGGAAATTTTCTTTTAATTTGTCTAAAATGAATTGTTGATACTGATTTACTAACAATTTCCCTTCAGCTGTCAGGGAAATTAAAATGACCCGTCGATCTTTTTCGCTATAATGACGCTCTATTAGTTCTTCTTGGATCAGTTTGTTTAATAGAGGTGTCATGTTAGGCCGTGAAATCGCTAGCCGCTTGCCGATTTCGGAAACTGCTAATGTGCCATTTTCATGCAGAAGCAGTAATACTTGTGTATGTGATGGCGGCATATGTCTTTGAGAAGAAAATTCTCCAGGAAGCATAAATTTGCGATAAAAAAGAGGCACTAGCGAAAGAAGATGATCAACAATACGTTCCCACTCGCGTGATTCCATATAAAGGCCCCCTTCCACTCTCATTATAACAAAAAAGACATGTTATAAAAATAGAATTGTTTCATGCGAATTTTAATATTTGTAGGCCAACACTTTTTTTGTAAAGGAATCGGCAATAATCGAATAGCCTTTATCATTTGGGTGTACTTGGTCAAAGAGTAAATCTTTCTTATCATTCGATATTAATTTGCGAATTGGTAAAACGATAGATGGTTGATTTGCTTTTGCAATGGAATAAACGGATTCATTCCATCCGTCTAAAAACATATCTGCATAACTTGCGATGGAGTCATCGAGTTGTAACGGGTTATAGAGTTCAGAAAGAATGAGTAAAGCATCCGGATTTTGATCTCGGACTGTCTTTACAATATTTTTTACATCCGCTTCAAAATGAGCTTTTTCTTTATTTAACATTTTAATACCGTCTATAACACCGACATCACGATTTAAGCGAAATAAATTATTTCCCCCAATGTTAATTGTAATAATATTGGCTGCTCTAATTTTTTGCTTTACATCTTCTGATTCAACCTTTTTAGCGAGACGATCTGTTGTAAGACCGTTTATCCCAAGGTTTTCTACAGTAATTGGTTTATGAATTTGTGCTTCTATTTGTTTAGAGGCTAATTCAGCAAATCCACCTTGTGTCGATCCATATCCTTTGGCGAGCGAATCACCTAGTACGAGATGATAAAAGGAATCGTTTGTTTGCTTATCAATCCAACTTGGAGTAGATGTTTTTTCTGTTTTTTCTTCGGGTTCATTTTGTTTTGTCTCATCGTTCTTTTCAAAATAAGAATAAGAAATGATTAGAAGGAGGAGACAAACAATTGTTAAGATGACTTTTTTCATAATTCATCCTCCTTGTAATTGGTAATTGTATCATATTCAGCAGTATTAACAATGTAAGGGCATATTATATGTTTATGAAAAGTTTACAATAACTTTACAGAAAATTTGTAGAAGTATGTAAAAAAATATTGACGATATGAAAGTACATTATATATGATAATGTCAGATAAGGTGAAATTCTACATAGTGGGAGCTTTATCTCCCGTTAATTGCTAGTCTCCATCAATGGATCGTTTAAGGAGACTACTCGTTAGCGTAGGGTGAAATGAAAATCGTGTATCTACTAGAAGAAAAAAGGTATGTGGTTAGAGAATGCTAGAAATTCATTTCATTATTCTTTGGTAATTGTATAAGGGGGATTTTTTGTGAAAAAGTCAAAAAAAATGCTAGCTGGAGCAACTCTTGCTATTGGTGTTATAGCGCCGCAAGTATTGCCAGCAACAGCTCATGCGGATGAGCAAACTGGGGAGAGTACGGTTAACTTACGAATTCTAGAAACATCAGATATTCACGTTAACTTAATGAATTACGATTATTATCAAACGAAAACCGATAATAAAGTAGGTCTCGTGCAAACTGCAACACTTGTGAATAAAGCGCGTGAAGAAGCGAAGAACTCTGTCCTGTTTGATGATGGGGATGCATTACAAGGGACACCGCTTGGAGATTATGTAGCGAATAAAATAAATGATCCGAAGAAGCCTGTGGATCCTAGTTATACGCACCCATTATATCGTTTAATGAATTTAATGAAGTATGACGTCATCTCTCTTGGGAATCATGAATTTAACTACGGTTTAGATTATTTAAACAAAGTAATTAGTAAAACAGAATTCCCGGTTATTAACTCGAACGTCTATAAAGATGATAAAGATAATAATGAAGAGAATGATCAAAATTACTTTAAACCATATCATGTTTTTGAAAAAGAAGTAGAAGATGAATCAGGTCAAAAACAAAAAGTGAAAATTGGCGTAATGGGATTTGTTCCACCTCAAGTTATGAACTGGGATAAAGCAAATCTAGAAGGAAAAGTGAAAGCAAAAGATATAGTTGAAACAGCGAAAAAAATGGTGCCAAAAATGAAAGCAGAAGGTGCCGATGTTATCGTTGCACTAGCGCATTCAGGTGTTGATAAGAGTGGTTACAATGTTGGCATGGAAAACGCATCGTATTATTTAACAGAAGTTCCTGGTGTAGATGCGGTATTAATGGGACATTCACATACTGAAGTGAAGGACGTATTTAATGGTGTTCCAGTTGTAATGCCTGGTGTCTTTGGAAGTAACTTAGGTATTATAGATATGCAATTGAAAAAAGTAAATGGAAAATGGGAAGTACAAAAAGAGCAATCGAAGCCGCAACTTCGTCCGATTGCTGATAGTAAAGGAAACCCACTCGTACAATCTGATCAAAATTTAGTTAATGAAATTAAAGATGATCACCAAGCGACAATTGATTATGTGAATACTGCTGTAGGAAAAACGACAGCGCCAATTAATAGTTATTTCTCATTAGTACAAGATGATCCTTCTGTACAACTTGTGACAAATGCACAAAAATGGTATGTAGAAAAGTTATTTGCTGAAAATGGACAGTACAGCAAATATAAAGGAATTCCAGTTTTATCTGCAGGAGCACCATTTAAAGCGGGTGGCCGAAACGGTGCTACATATTATACGGATATTCCAGCTGGAACGTTAGCGATTAAAAACGTTGCAGATTTATATGTATATCCCAATACATTATATGCTGTAAAAGTAAATGGGGCACAAGTAAAAGAATGGCTTGAAATGTCTGCAGGTCAGTTTAATCAAATTGATCCAAAGAAAACAGAAGAACAGCCATTAGTAAATATCGGATACCCTACATATAACTTTGATATTTTAGATGGCTTAAAATACGAAATTGATGTAACACAACCAGCGAAATACGATAAAGATGGAAAAGTTATAAATGCTAATACGAATCGTATTATAAATATGACATATGGAGGTAAGCCAGTAGCTGACAATCAAGAGTTTATCGTCGCTACAAATAACTATCGTGGAAGTAGCCAAACGTTCCCGGGTGTAAGCAAAGGGGAGGTTGTATACCAATCACAATATGAAACGCGTCAAATCATTGTGAAGTATATGCAAGAAACGCCAGTTATTGATCCAGCAGCAGATAAAAATTGGACGTTTAAACCGATTGTTGCCGATAAATTACATACAACATTCGATTCTTCACCAAATGCACAAAAGTATATAAAGAAAGATGGAAAAATATCATATGTTGGACCATCTGAAAATGAATTTGCTAAATATGCAATTGATATAACGAAGAAGAACGATGATGATAAAGAAACTGGTGGAGAGAATCCAACAACACCGCCAACAGGTGAAGGAAATAATGGAGAAAATCCAACGACACCACCAACAAGTGAAGGAAATAATGGAGAAAATCCAACGACACCACCAACAGGTGAAGGAAATAATGGAGAAAATCCAACGACACCACCAACAGATGAAGGTAATAATACAGGATCTGGACAAACTACAACGGATAATCAAAACGTAAAAGAAACAACAACTGTAAGTGAAAAGAAAGAAGAACGTGATTTACCGAAAACAGGTACAAGTGTTGTTTCTACAATTGGAGCAGGTTTGGCGTTTGTTGGAGCAGGATTCCTTCTGTTATTTAGAAGAAAGAAAGCAAATAGATAGTGGAGAAATATAAAAAGGATTACCGATTCAGGTAATCCTTTTTGATATATTATGAAAGTGTTACAGCTTTTTCCTTCTTCCATGAAAGGCCAAATCCAGTAAAGCCGACGATAATTGTTACAACTGGACAAGCTAAGCAGAAGATTGCGAATGGAACGTAATCAAAAGTTGGAACGCCAAGGACGTTCGATAAGAATACGCCACTTACTCCCCATGGTACGAGCGGGTTAATAACTGTACCTGCATCTTCTAATACACGTGATAAATTACGACGTTCTAAACCGACTTCATCATATTTATTAGCGAATGCTTGTCCTGTTAAAACGATAGATAAGTACTGCTCACCAAGTAAGAAGTTCACACCGATTGCAGTTGAAGCAGTAGAAATAATTAAACGTGTGCTAGTTTTTACGAAGCTAGAGATGATATTCATTAGCTGCGTAATAATACCCATTCCTTGTAATAATCCTCCCATACAAAGAGCTAGGAAAATAAGAGCGATTGACATCATCATACTTTGCAGGCCACCGCGAGATAATAAGCTATCAATATCTTTCATACCCGTTTTAGAAACGTAACCGTCTTGCATAATTTTCATTAAATCAGTTAAAGAAGTACTAGGTTTAAATATAAATAGGATAATGATCCCTACTATAATTCCAGCAAGTAATGTTGGAACTGCTGGAACTTTTTTAAATGCGAATAGGAACAGTAATAAAATTGGAATAAGTGTAAAGATAGAAATCGTTGCATTTTTCTCTAATGTGCTAATGAAGTTTGTGAAGTCAACGTCTCCACTAGTACCGCTTCCTAAAATGAAAAATGCGATAAAAGCAATAATGAAAGCTGGAACTGTTGTCCAAAGCATGTTACGAATATGCTCAAATAAATCTACACCCGTTACAGCTGGCGCTAAATTTGTTGTATCAGATAAAGGAGACATTTTATCTCCAAAGAATGCACCAGAAATAATTGCACCAGCGATTAGAGCAGGATCGTATCCGAGAGCACTACCCATGCCCATAAAGGCAAGTCCTACAGTTGCGGCAGTTGTAAAGGCACTACCGATACTTGTTCCAACAATTGCACAAACAACAAAAACAGTTGGAATGAAAATTTTTGGGGATACAAGCTGGAAGCCGTATACCATTAAAGTTGGAATTGTTCCAGCAGCGGTCCAAACACTAATTAATACGCCTACAATTAAGAATATAAAAATAGATGGAATACCAGCTGAAATACTACTTATCATTCCTTTTTCCATCGTAGACCAATCAATTTTTTTCATAAATCCAAATGCTAATAAAAAAACGATACCAAATAAAATTGGGATGTGTGGTGAAACTTCTAATTGAATAACACTAAAGCCAATGCAGAAAAAGATAAATACTGTTAAAAGAACAGATTCAATTTTTGAAACCATTGTTTTCCCCTCCTAAGTAATCTAAAATAGCTCTTTTTTATATAAAATTCGCCAATATTGTTTATTTCCTTCTAAATTTTAGAATTTTGTGACAAATTACCGGTAATTGTTGTTTCTTTAATATGATACGGAAATGAATGGATAAAAAAACGTCCCTGCATATAATTATGCAGGGACGAAGAAATCGCGGTACCACCCTAGCTTGTGAAATGAATGTATCACAAAATAAAGGGTCGTATGATATGCGCTAATAAAATAAAAACGCCCCTGCAATATATGCAGGGACGAAAAGTTCGCGGTACCACCCTAAATTGTGAAACAGTGTCGTTTCACCACTCTTTAGATATAACGGTCTATAACCGTCTTTCACTACTCCTTACGTTTCGCAAAAGAAGCTCCAGGGGGTAATTCATAATTCGCTCTGTACTGGTTCGCACCGACCACCAGCTCTCTGAAAGCAGAAATCGAAATACTACTAAATCCTATCAATGCCGATTCATATGATGTTAGTTAAATTTTTATCATATATTCGTCTCACATGTCAATAAAAATATTCAATAATTTTTTAGGGAAATAAAGGAGAACGATTTTAATCCTATGAAAATGTGCGTTATAATGAATTTGAAAGGGGAGGAAAGAGTGAAGAAAAAAATAATTCTTTTTACCACTTTACTAGTCATTGGCGGAAGTGCTGGCATTTACACAGCTTTTGCAGCTGAATCAGAGCAGGCGAAGCAAAAGCAAATACAGCAGTTAGAAGTGAAGAAAGCGAAAGAAGCTGAAGAGAAGAAGTCGATGGAAAAAGCAGCTGATAAACTAGGGGTTTCTACGGAAGGAAAAACAAAAGAAGAGGTTGCGAAAGAAGTAAATACCGCAAGATTTGAGAAGCACCATGATCTATTGATTGAACATGCAAAACAACTTGGAATTGAAACAGAAGGAAAAAAAGACGAAGAGATTATTTTAGAAATCGGAAAGATACAACATGGAAAGTAGAACAACTTATCTTATGATAAGTTGTTCTTTTTTAAGAACTACTTGATTTAAAAATAATTGACAGTCATTTAGATTTAATGTTAACTATATTTATAAACTAGTTAACATTAGGGGTGACAATTGTGACTTTTAGTAAGAGTACGACTGACAAACCATCATATACATATGAAGAGTTATCGGAGAAAAATAAAGCCTATGTATGGCATCCATTTACACAAATGAAGGATTATTTAGAAGAAGATCCTGTCATTATTGAACGGGGAGAGGGAAGAAAGCTATACGATGTAAATGGAAATGAATATTGGGACGGTGTTTCGTCTATTTGGTTAAATGTTCATGGACATCAAGTGCCAGAACTAGATGAGGCAATTCGTGAGCAATTAAATAAAATTTCCCATTCTACTATGTTAGGGCTTGCTAACGTTCCATCTATTTTATTAGCCGAAAAAATAATTGAAGTTGTACCAGAAGGTTTGAAGAAAGTGTTTTATTCAGACTCCGGTTCTAGCGCTGTTGAAATTGCAATTAAGATGGCCTTTCAATATTGGCAGCATAAAGGAAAAACGAAGAAACAAAGATTTGTTACATTAAAAGAAGCGTATCATGGTGACACAATTGGAGCTGTTTCAGTGGGAGCAATAGACTTGTTTCACCAAGTGTATAGTTCGCTTTTATTTGAAGCAATTAAAATGCCTTATCCATATACATATCGTTCTCCTTATGGAAATAATAAGGAGGAAATTGTAAAAAAACATTTAGAAGAAATGGAAGAGCTGCTGAAAGATAAACATGAAGAGATTGCGGCGATTATTGTAGAACCTTTAATGCAAGGTGCTGGCGGTATGATTACAATGCCAAAAGGATACTTAAAAGGGCTACGTAATTTATGTACAAAATATAATGTTCTATTTATTACAGACGAGGTAGCGACTGGATTTGGGCGTACTGGAAAAATGTTTGCATGTGAACATGAAAATGTAACACCGGATATTTTGACAGCCGGAAAAGGTTTAACAGGCGGATATTTACCAGTTGCAATTACTGTAACGACAGATGAAATTTATAATGCCTTTTTAGGAGGCTATGAAGAACAAAAAACATTTTTCCACGGACATAGTTATACAGGGAATCCGTTAGGGTGTGCGGTAGCAATTGCAAATCTAGAACTATACGAGAAAACAAATTTAATAGAAGAGGTGGCACGTAAAACAGAATATGTGGCGACGCAATTAGAAGACCTCTTTGCATATAAACATGTAGGGGACATTCGTCAATGCGGGTTAATGGTTGGAATTGAACTTGTGAAGAATAAGGAAACGAAAGAAGCGTTTGAATGGACAGAGAGAGTCGGTGTTCAAGTATGTAAACGTTCAAGAGAACTAGGTATGATTTTGCGCCCGCTCGGTAATACGATTGTGTTTATGCCCCCTCTTGCTTCTACAATTGATGAGATTGATGATATGTTACGTATTTTGTATAAAGCAATCTCGGATGTTACGGAGGGAGAATAATGAGTGGCTTTTTTATAACAGCAACGGATACTGAAGTGGGGAAAACTGTAGTCGCCGGTGCATTAGCAGGTGTATTTAGAGAACTGGGATATAACATCGGGGTATATAAACCGTTACAAAGTGGACATGTTGCATCAAATCCAGAAGGAGATGCAGCAAGGCTAAAGGCATTATCAGGTGTACCGACAAAAGAAGATGAAATTTGCCCTTACTCTATTGAAGAGCCGCTTGCCCCGAGACTTGCCATGAAAAGAGCTGGAAGGACAGTAACGTTAAAAGACATTATTCATCACTATAATGAACGATTGAAAGATTTTAATAGTCTACTTGTAGAAGGAGCAGGTGGATTAGCTGTTCCATATACAGAGGATGCTTTAGTAATTGATTTCGCAAAAGAATTACAACTTCCACTTATTGTAGTAGCACGCCCTACATTAGGAACAGTAAATCATACAGTTTTAACGATCGCTTACGCAAAGGCATATGGTTTAACAGTAGCAGGTGTCATTTTATCTGGCTGCAAAGAATGCGAAATGGAAAGAGTGCAAGAAAATAAAGAAATGATTGAAGAGCTAAGTGGGGTACCGGTTTTAGGTTTATTACCATTCTTTGCAGGTGAGTTTACAAGAGAAGAAGTCTTGGAATCTGCTAAAGAATATATAATGATTTCAAAATTAGAGGAGCTTATCCGAAATGAATCAAACGTGGCGCACACATCTTCAATCTAAATTGCAACAATTACATGAGCGAGAGCAGTATCGTAATTTGCATGTAACAGAACAAGCAGAAGAGACATGGCTTATTCGAGATGAGAAAAGGATGCTAAATTTAGCGTCAAATAATTATTTAGGGTTAGCTGGAGATGAAAGGTTAAAAGAAGCTGCTATCGCATGTACAAGAAAATATGGAACTGGGGCGACAGCATCAAGGCTCGTGGTAGGAAACTATTCACTGTATGAAGAGGTTGAGAGAAGTATATGCGATTGGAAAGGCACTGAAAAAGCCTTAGTTGTGAATAGTGGATATACCGCAAATATTGGAGTGATCTCTTCATTAGTGAGTCGTCACGATATTGTGTTTAGTGACAAATTAAATCACGCAAGCATTGTTGATGGAATTATATTAAGTGGGGCAGAGCATAAAAGGTATCGTCATAATGATTTGGATCATTTAGAGAAGTTATTGAAAACAGCGTCACCTGAAAAGCGGAAATTAATCGTAACAGATACTGTTTTTAGTATGGATGGTGATACTGCGTATTTGAGGGAGTTAGTAGAGCTGAAAGAGAAATACGGGGCAATTATTTTAGTGGATGAAGCGCATGCGAGTGGAATATATGGAATTGATGGAGCAGGGTTGTCTCATATAGAAAAAGATCTTTCTCAAAAAATTGATATACATATGGGGACGTTTAGCAAGGCTTTAGGGTGTTATGGTGCGTATTTGACAGGCGATGCAATTTATATAGAGTATTTACACAATATGATTAGAAGTTTTATTTTTACTACTGCATTACCGCCTGGAACGTTAGGAGCGGTACAAAAAGCAATTGAAATTGTACAAGAAGATCATAAGAGAAGAGAGAATCTTATAGCAAATGGAGAATACTTCAGGAGCAAATTACGAGAAGCTGGATTTGATATAGGGAATAGTTCAACTCATATTATACCGATTGTAGTCGGTTCAAATGAAAATGCTTTACGGTTTAGCAAAAGGTTACAAGAGGTAGGTATTGCAGCTATTGCAATTCGTCCGCCAACTGTACCGATTAATAGTTCTCGAATTCGCTTTGCAGTTACATCGCAACATACAATAGCTGATTTAAAATGGGCTATTGACCGAATTACTCACATTGCGAAAGAAGAGGAGCTTTTCGTATGAAAGAGCTGAAGATTATTTTTATCCCTGGATGGGGAATGGAAGAAAATATTTGGGATTTAGTACTTCCCCATTTTAAAGGATATCCTGTTCAATGCATTAATTGGCGTAACGTGAAAGAACAAAGTGAGTTTGCGAACAGGATTATAGATGTAGCACAGGATGAAAATGTAATTTTAGTTGGATGGTCACTAGGAGCATTAGCGGCAATTCAAGCTTATAAAAAAATTAAGGCAAAGGGTATCGTGCTAATTGGTGGTACTGCTAAATTTACAAATACAAGTGACTATAGTAGTGGATGGAATACTTTGCATGTAGAACGGCTGAAAAGAAATTTGGAGAGAAGGAAAGAAGATACGCTCAAGCGGTTCTATGAAAATATGTTTACGAAAGATGAGTTGAAAGAGAATAAAAGTTTTGAAGACATCGTAAAACATTTTAAAGGTGATTCTATGCAGTCTTTACAATTCGGTTTGGATTATTTAATAGAAACAGATATGAGAGCAGCATTGAAAGAAATTAACGTCCCTATACTACTTATTCACGGAGAGAGGGATGTAATATGCCCATTGTCTGCAGCATGTAGTATGGCTGAGAATGAAACTGCCACACTCAAGGTAGTAAGTGAGGCTGGACATGCATTATGCGTAACGAATTTCGAATATTGCGCAAATGAAATCATTCAATTTGTAGAGGGGATACGACATGATTAACAAAACGTTACTACAAAAACGATTTAACGTGGCAGCTGTATCCTACGATCAATATGCAAATGTACAAAAAAAGATGGCGCATTCATTACTTTCTACATTGAATCGGCGATATAGTGCAAATTCATCGATACGTATTTTAGAACTTGGATGCGGGACAGGATATGTTACAGAGCAATTATCAAACTTATTTCCGAAAGCACAAATTACAGCTATTGATTTTGCTGAAAGTATGATTGCAGTTGCGAGAACTAGACAAAATATAAACAATGTAACATTTTATTGTGAGGATATCGAAAGATTACGACTAGAAGAAACGTATGATGTCATTATTTCAAATGCCACATTTCAATGGCTAAATGATTTAAAACAAGTGATAAGAAATTTATTTCGTCATTTATCTATAGAGGGGATATTACTCTTTTCAACATTTGGACAGGAAACATTTCAAGAATTGCATGCTTCGTTCCAGCGGGCGAAAGAAGAAAAAAATATACAAAATGAAACATCGATTGGGCAACGTTTTTATTCGAAAAATCAGTTGCGCCATATATGTGAGATAGAAACAGGGGATGTACATGTTTCTGAAACGTGTTACATAGAGAGATTTACAGAAGTTAGGGAGTTTCTACATTCTATTCGTAAAGTAGGAGCGACCAATAGTAATGAAGAATCATATTGTCAAAGTCCCTCACTCTTTCGTGCGATGCTTCGCATATACGAAAGAGACTTCACGGGAAATGAAGGGATAATGGCAACGTATCATGCTTTATTTGTGCATATAACAAAAGAGGGGAAGAGATGAAATGAAACAAGTACAAACAAAAAGGGATTGGAAAAAACTTGCATACGACGTAGTAGAAGAGAAAGTGATTACGAAAGAAGATGCAATAGCGATATTAGAGGCTGACGATACAGAAATTTTAGAAATTATGAATGCTGCGTATATCATTCGCCACCATCACTTTGGTAAGAAAGTAAAATTAAATATGATTATTAATACGAAGTCTGGATTATGCCCTGAAGATTGCGGATATTGTTCACAGTCTATTATTTCAGAAGCACCGATTGATAAATATGCATGGCTAACGCAGGAAAAGATTGTAGAAGGAGCGCACGAAGCAATTCGCCGTAAAGCGGGTACGTATTGTATTGTAGCATCTGGTCGTCGTCCGACTGATAAAGAGGTAAATCACGTAATTGGAGCAGTTAAAGAGATTCGTGAAACGACAGACTTGAAGATTTGTTGTTGTTTAGGTTTCTTAAACGAAGATCAAGCAGGACGTTTAGCGGAAGCGGGTGTACACCGTTATAACCACAACTTAAATACACATGCGAATAATTACGAAAGTATTTGCTCCACTCATACGTATGACGATCGTGTTGATACAGTTCAAAAAGCGAAACAAGCGGGTATTTCACCATGTTCAGGAGCGATCTTTGGAATGGGGGAGACAATAGAAGAGCGTGCTGAAATTGCATTCGAATTACAACGTATAGATGCCGATTCAATTCCATGTAATTTCCTTGTTGCTGTAAAGGGTACGCCGCTTGAAGGACAAAAAGAGTTAACACCAGTAGAATGTTTAAAAGTACTGGCGATGATGCGCTTTGTAAACCCAACGAAAGAAATTCGTATTTCAGGAGGGCGTGAAATCAATTTACGTTCTGTACAGCCAATCGGTTTATTTGCAGCAAACTCTATTTTTGTTGGAGACTACTTAACGACAGCTGGACAAGAACCGACTGCAGACTGGGGTATGATTGAAGATTTAGGATTTGAGATTGAGGAATGTGCATTATAAGATAGAAAAAAGCAAACTTGTAAAAGAGTTTGCTTTTTTTTGTAAATAAAATGTAATAAATAGTTGTGAATGCTTGATACTAGTGGCTTTTGAGCGAAAAAAAGAATTTTGGTGGACGAATTTTCCAAGCCCCAATTGTACATAGTAAATATGTAATTTACATTGGGTTGGAGGATTTTACATGCACAAATATATATTAGCGATTATGACTTGTCTCATTTTACTAAAAGCGATAAGCGCTGATCCAGTTAAGGCCGCCGAAAATCCTGAACAAAAAGAGATGCAACAACGAATTGAACAACATTTTCGAACGAAAGCTGAACATTTTGGATTGAAAACAGAAGGGAAAGATTTAAAGGAAGTACGAAAAGAAATTACTATTATAGAAGAAGCGAAGAAAAGAGAGAATGTATGGAAAACAGCACAGACGCTGCGTATACAAACAGAAGGAAAGACAATAGATGATTAATAAAAGATGTACGGAGAAAAGTGAAGAAATAAAAAAAGAGGCCGCAGCCTCTTTTTTTATGCCCATTGTTTTGATAAGTGAGCCATTTCAATTGCAGCGACGGCGGATTCATAGCCTTTATTACCAGCTTTCGTGCCCGCGCGTTCAATCGCTTGCTCGATCGTTTCAGTCGTCAATACACCGAAAATAACGGGGATGTCTGTTTGTAGTGATAAAGATGCAACACCTTTTGCTACTTCATTACAAACGTAATCGTAATGTGTTGTAGCACCACGAATGACAGTGCCTAACGTAATAACAGCATCATATTTCCCGCTATTCGCCATCTTTTTAGCGATTAAAGGAATTTCAAATGCACCAGGAACCCAAGCAACATCGATATCAGCTTCTTCTACACCGTGACGCTTTAATCCGTCTAAAGCGCCGCCAAGTAATTTACTTGTAATAAATTCATTAAAACGTCCAACAACAACCCCAACTTTTAATCCTGTACCAACTAAATGACCTTCGAATACCATAATAAATCTCTCCTTTAATTATAAGTTTAGTAAATGTCCTAATTTGTTTACTTTCGTTTGTAAATACGTTTTATTCTCTTCTTTTGCTGGCATTTGTAACGGTACACGCTCGATTACTTCTAAATCGTAACCTTGTAAGCCAGCAATTTTTCTTGGGTTATTCGTTAATAATCGTAAATGTTGTAAACCTAAATCTTTTAATATTTGAGCGCCAATACCGTAATCCCGCAAATCAGCAGGGAAGCCAAGCTTTTCATTTGCTTCTACAGTATCGAATCCTTCTTCTTGTAACTTATAAGCGCGAAGCTTATTCAGAAGCCCAATGCCTCGTCCTTCTTGTCTCATATAAAGAAGAACGCCCTTTCCTTCACGCTCAATTTGAGCAAGTGCAGCATGGAGTTGTGGTCCGCAATCACATCGGCACGAGCCAAATACATCTCCTGTTAAGCACTCTGAATGAACGCGTACAAGTACAGGATCTCCTGTTGAAATATCACCTTTTACGAGTGCAATATGCTCTTTCGAATCTAAGGAATTAGAATAGCCAATTGCATGGAAAGTACCGAAATCTGTAGGTAATGTAATTTCCACTTCTCGCGTCACTAATGTTTCATGGTGGCGGCGATAAGCAATTAAATCTTCTATTGTAATCATTTTTATATCAAATTGTTTTGCGCACTGTAGTAAATCAGGTACCCGTGCCATCGTACCGTCCTCATTAATAATTTCACAAATGACGCCAGCTGGTTCTGCTCCGCAGAGCTGTGCTAAATCGACAGCAGCTTCTGTATGACCAGCCCGGCGCAAGACACCACCTTCTTTCGCAATTAATGGAAAGATATGTCCGGGACGATTGAAATCAGCACCTTTTGATGCAGGATTTAACATTTCTCGTATCGTAGTTGCACGTTCGTGAGCACTAATCCCAGTTGTTGTAGAAACATGATCAATGCTCACTGTAAATGCAGTATGATGCGAATCTGTATTATGAGCTACCATTGGTTCTAATTGTAGACGTTCTGCGTACCCTTCTGTAATTGGTACACAAACGAGACCACGTCCATGTGTAATCATAAAGTTAATTGTTTCTGGCGTAATATACTCTGCTAAAGCGATAAAATCGCCTTCATTTTCACGGTTTTCATCATCACATACGATCACGACTTTTCCTTGTTTTAAATCTTCTAGAGCTTCTTCAATACGATGAAACATAATGCTTCCCCCTTATAGAAATCCGTTTTCTTGTAAAAAGCTTTCGGTCATTGAACCTGTTCGTTTTACTGGTTTAGAAATAAAGCGTTCGATATATTTACCAATCATGTCACACTCAATGTTTACGATGTCACCGGCATTCTTTTCTCCGATAACAGATTCACTTACTGTGTGCGGGATGAGTGAAATTGTAATGGAAGATTCGTCTATATCAAATATTGTTAAACTCGTTCCATCAACAGCAATGGACCCTTTATGCAAACAATAGCGTAGCAATTCATCAGAAATAGCTATTTTGTAATAGACGGCATTATAGTGTTGTTTTTTGTTTAATATCGTTCCGATGCCATCGATATGTCCTGAAACGAAATGTCCACCGAATCGTCCGTTTGCAGCCATTGCACGTTCTAAATTTACTTTGCATTGTGGTTTAAGCATGCGAAGTGATGTTGATTGCATCGTTTCAGGCATTGCGTCTACTGTGAATGAAGTTGTTGTGAAACTCGTTACAGTCAAGCAAATACCGTTAACCGCGATGCTATCACCTAAGTGAACATCTGATAAAATTTTATTGGCATGAATCGTTAACTTCATCGCTTCGCCGCTTTGTTGCATGTTTGCAATCGTTCCTAATTCTTCTACAATTCCTGTAAACATTCCATCACCTCACTTCGGGCATGCGCAACAATTTTTATATCATCGCCAATTTGTTTCATCTCTTGAATTTCCAAGGAAAGTGCATCTTGTAATGTTGAAAAACCATTGCCGCCAAATAAAGTAGGGGCATTTTTTCCACCAATTAATTTTGGACTTATATAAGTTACAATTTCATTGAAATACTTTGTTTGTAAGAAACTTGCATGAACGGTTTGACCACCTTCGACGAAAAGAGAAAGAATTTGTTTTTCGCCGAGTAGGTGTAAAACATCCTGTATTTCAATCTGTTTCGTTTTCATTTGGAATATAGCTATATTTTCAGATTCATAAGAAGCTATTTTCTCTGGATTTACATCCTTACCAACTATAATCCATGTCGGTGCTAAACCATCTGTTATGACATGAGAAGATGGTGGCGTTCGTAAATGGGTATCTAAAATAACGCGTATAGGATTTTGCCCCCCGTTAGGAATTCTTGTTGTTAAATGTGGATTATCAGCTATAACTGTATTCACTCCAACAAGAATTGCATCGTGTGTATGACGATATTGATGAACATCAGCTCGTGCATCTTCACTTGTAATCCACTTACTTTCACCGGTTACGGTTGCTGTTTTTCCGTCTAAGCTCATCGCTGTTTTTATTGTTACAAATGGATGTTTCGTTTTCATGTAGTGAAAAAAGTAGCGATTTAATAAAACTGCTTCTGCTTCAAGAACACCGGTAGTTACTTCGATGCCAGCTTCCTCTAATCTTTTTTTTCCATTACCAGAAACGAGAGGATTGCAATCAAGAGTAGCAATTACAACCCGTTTGACTTCTTTTTTGATGAGCAATTCACAGCAAGGTGGTGTTTTTCCAAAATGGCTACACGGTTCAAGTGTTACATACACGGTGGCTCCTTTTGCTTTGTCACCAGCCATATGAAGAGCATGAACTTCTGCGTGTTCTTCACCAGCACGTAAATGAGCTCCCATACCGACGATGTTTCCATCTTTTACAACAACAGCACCAACCATAGGATTTGGACTTGTTTGCCCAGATGTTCCTTCTGCTAATTGCAGAGCAATCCTCATATATTCTTGATCTGTCATTTTCTTCACCTCTCCTAAAAAAATCAAAAAACCCCAAGGATTTTAATATCCTTGGGGTTTGGGAGACGTGATTTCTAGAAATATAGTTCGAATACGAAAGTATAGGAAAGAAACCTAACGATGATTGATATTTTGGCATAAGGAAGAAACCTAGCAAAAATATCAAATTTTTCAAACGCTAGTCGTATCTTTTTATTTCAGCATAGAAAGATAAGTATACAAAATAAAACATATATATAGATTTGAATTGAATCTATAAAAATATGCATACTGAAATAAAAGTGTATTCGCTATATAAAATTACTAGAAAACATATCCTTCTCCCATCCAGACTATACTGTCGGCCCTAGAGTTTCACTAGATCCACCGTTTTCGAGTTGAAAACGGGTCACGGACTTAGAAGTTTGCACTTCATCACCGCCGGTTGGGAATTTCACCCGACCCCGAAGGATGCTGTTTGCTCAAATTATAGCACAAAAAAAATAAAAGGCTAGTAAAAAGTATTCGAATGTGAAGAATTGTGTGAAAATATATGTAGGCTGAGATGGAGACAAAAGTATTAGAAATGTTGTAAGGAGAAGGGATATAACGGAGTTGCTAAAAAGAAAAAACATGCACAAAAAAATGTGCATGTCACATGTAAAATTATTCTGCCTCTGGTGCTCTAACAACAGATTCGAATTTACCTTTATGCGAAGCATCGCAATAAGGCATATTTTTTGATAAACCACAACGGCACAAAGAAAATGCCGGTTTTGCTGGGAATACATTCCCTTGTGAATCAACTAATTCCACGTCCCCTGTAACGCGAAAAGAGCCATTATCATTTACTTTAATTTGTACTTTAGCCAACGCTATCCCTCCTTCCCAAACGCTTAATTTCATCATATAATCAAGAGAAGTACTTGACAATATGAAAAGAGCACTTTCTTTGGAAGAGAAGAGAGTGTTATAATGTTTTTTATAACTGACTAGAGTAAGGTGACGAAAGATGGATAAACAATTACGTACATTACGAAATATTGCAAATGAGCGCACGTGGGCTTCATTTTTGAATGATAATCATCCATATAGTTTGTTACACTGGTCCATTGCTGGTGTAGGACAAGAGTTAAAGGATGTTTGGTTACTGCAAGATGAGGTAACATTTCAAACGACAGAATTTCCAACGCTAGATGATGCAATAAAGTGGATTTCTGAAAATATGGAACAAGTTACAGACGTTTTAGCGCAATAAAAAAACAGGCTTATGCAAGCCTGTTTTTTGTTTCTTTTACATATGAGTTTAAAAATTGATCAACGGCTGCTTCATACTCTTCTTTATTTTCGTTATAAGAGCAAGCGTGTGCGCCGTGTTCTGCAATATAAAGTTGTTTATTGTTTTCCTTCGCTTCATAGAGCGCTTTCGTCATATCAGCTAAAATATAATCATCATCTTTACTATGAATAAAGAGGACGGGATTGTTAATGTTTTTTATACAATCGATTGGTGAAACTTCACGAATCGTATAACCGTCACGCACTTTTAAGAAAGCATTTGCTAAAGGTAATAAAGGCCATTTCGGTAAATGGAATTCAACCTTTAAACGGTGCTGTAATTGTCCGTAGAAATCAGAAAAAGGACAATCTGCAATATAGAAATCAGCACCATCTTCTACAAGTCCTGCGTACTGAAGAAGTGTTGCAGCTCCCATCGATTCACCATGAATACCGAGTGTTATATTTGTTCCAAAACGACTTTTTAGCCAGTCAACTACAGATTTTAAATCATGCTTTTCATAGTATCCATAGCTTGTTGTTTTTCCCCCAGTCTTACCATGACGACGATGATCATAAATAACGACATTATATCCTCTGTTTAAAAATAACCTTGCATATTTTACAGAGTTCATTTTATTTACAGTTACGCCGTGACAGAAAATCATAAATTTATTGGAATGACCAGCAGGAATGTAATATCCGTGAAGATCATATCCGAATTGCGAAGGAATATGAATTTCTTCTTTATGAAGAGCTTCAAAATCCTCTATACGAAAATGTTTTTTCGTTTCTCTTTCGAGTATTTCTTCCTCTGTTTTTTTCTTTAAGTACATCACCTTATTTGTAAAGAAAATCCCAAGGGCAGTTATCGCACCTAGTATAGTAAACAATGCTGCAAAAAAACGTTTCATACTTTACCTCATCCTCCAAATACCGTTACATGTGATACACTTATATTGTATCACAAGGATAGAAAAGGGGAGAAATAGGAAATGGTGCATATACAAAAAATTACGCCAGCGATGAAAGAAACAATCCGAATGTTCATGTGTGAGAACTGGGGGAGTTCATTGATGGTTTCACGTGGTAAGGGACATCAGTTAGAAGAGTTGCCAGGATTTGTTGCGCTCTCAGAAGACAGAATAATCGGAATTGTAACGTATGAATTGATCGGAAATATGTGCGAAATTGTATCGTTAGATAGCTTTGAAGAAAGAAAAGGAATAGGGACAAAACTTGTGGATTGTGTATTACGAGTTGCAGAAGAAGAACGGTGCAGGAAGGTTTGGCTTATAACAACAAATGATAATATGAATGCGTTACGTTTTTACCAAAAACGTAATTTTTTGATGACGAATTTATATGTAAATGCGGTGGAAGAGGCACGAAAAATAAAGAAAGAAATTCCGCGCATTGGGTATGATAATATCCCGATTTTACATGAAATTCAATTAGAATATAGTTTAGTGTAATGATGTAACAATTTTCAGAAATATAAATTATTAACCTTGACGAATATTGTAATTTAGGTTACCGTAAAATTGTAATCTATTACCATATTAAGGGGTGACGATGTGGCAACTATACGTGATGTTGCAAAATTGGCAGGTGTTTCAGTCGCAACCGTTTCACGAGTTATAAATGAAAAAGGATACGTTCATGAGGACACAGTAAAACAAGTAAAGGAAGCAATTGAGGAATTACGTTATAGGCCAAATAGTGCAGCAAAGCCACTATTTAAAGAGAATTCAACGATAATTGCATTACTTGTAGATAATCTATATGACCCATCAAACATCACTTTGCTACATTGTATTGAGGAAATAGCGTATAAAGAAGGATATCAAATTATTGTTTGTAATATAGAGAATAAAGATAGATACATACATATGTTGAAGGAAAATAACGTTGCAGGTGTTATTTTGACAAGATCCGTTTTTAAAAGTATAGGAGAAATTCCACTTCCGTTTGTTGTGATTGATGAAAAAAAATCTCATGCAAATTATTATGAAAGTGGCCAAAGAGCGGTCTCTTTATTAAAAGAAAAAGGTTGTCACTTTCTTGCTTATTTCGGTGAGGGCGAAGATAGTGAAGAAATGGAAGAGTACATATCAGGATTTTTAGACGCTGTTTGGGAGGAAGGAATCTCTTATCGAGAAGAATGTGTACAAGGGTATACGAATAAACAGTTTGTTACATTATTGCAAACTTATCCGTATATAGATGGAATTGTAACTTCAAGTGATAAGATTACCTTTGAGTTAATTCGAGCAGCAAAAAAATTAAATATCCGTATACCGGATAAATTGAAAATTATTGGACTGAACGGGAGTATAGACAGTGAGTGGGCAGGTCCGTCATTTATGCAAATGGAAAGTTGTATCGAAGAAAATGGGAAAATAGCATTGCAACAATTAAAGGGAAAAATAAAAAAGTAAAAGGTGCGTATAAAACGCACCTTTTATAATGTAATTGCGGCAATAAAGCCGAATATAAGTAACGGTATATTGTAATGTAAAAAAGTTGGTACACACGTATCCCATATATGATGGTGTTGACCATCAGCATTTAAACCGGATGTTGGTCCAAGTGTACTATCTGATGCTGGAGATCCTGCGTCTCCTAGCGCTCCGGCTGTACCGATAATTGCAATGGTGGCCATTGGACTAAATCCAAGCTGAATACAAAGAGGTACAAAAATTGTTGTTAAAATAGGGATGGTTGAAAAAGATGATCCAATCCCCATCGTAACGAGCAGTCCAATTACAAGCATAAGAAATGCAGCGAGTGGTTTGTTATTCCCAATTATATGTGCACTCGTTTGTACAAGAGATTCAACATGTCCTGTTTTTCGAAGAACAGCTCCGAACCCAGCGGCAGAAATCATAACAAATCCGATAAAGGACATCATACGCATTCCGCTTGTTAAAATTGCATCAGCTTCTTTAAGAGGTAGACTACCACTAACTGATAAAACGATAATCCCCGCTAGAGCGCCGAAAATCATTGATTCTGTTGCTAATTGAACAGTTAATGTAGCTAAGATAGATACTAGCCCGAAAGTAATGCTTCGTTTTGTATAGGGAACGATTTCATTTTCAGTAGTATGAATTTGTTCTGTTTCATACGTACGAGGTTTTCGGTACGTAATAAATACTGCCACACATAATCCGATAATCATACCGATTGCTGGAATGGTCATTGCTTTTGGAATAAGTGCGACATCAAATGTAAGACCGCTTTGCGCAGCATTTGTTTGTAATACATCATGATAAATTTTTCCGAATCCTGCTGGAATCCACATATAAGGAGTAATCAATCCGAATGTAATAATACATGTAACAAGTCTGCGATCCACTTTCAGCTCATTTAATACTTTTAAAAGTGCTGGAATTAAGATGGGGATGAAAGCGATGTGAACAGGAATCACATTTTGTGAGAAACAAGCCATCGTTAAAATGATAAATAGAATAAGTATTCTAGAGTAAACTTGTTTTTTCGTGTCTTGTTCATTGCCAATCCACTTTAATGCAGTTTGAATCATAGCATCTGGAAGTCCGGTTTTGGAAAGAGAAATAGCGAAACCACCAAGCATTGCATAACTTAAAGCGATTGGAGCACTGTTTCCAAGACCAGTTGTAAAAGTGTTAATCGTTTCTGAAATACCGAGTCCACCGATAAGTCCGCCTGTTAAAGCTCCAACAATGATGGCGACAATGACCTGGACACGTAACAAACTAAGCAATAGCATAACTGCTACTGCAATGAGTACAGCATTCATAATAAATGTAATCTCCCCAAAATTTTATTGTGTTAAGGCAAGGAAATATGAATCACCTTGCTAGATTTATACATAGTTGCGACATATTATTATAAATTGTTTCTTATGAAATGTAAAAGAGCCTTTTGTTACTAATGGTGAAAAGCTAGCTCTTGTTTAATGGATTGTAAAGAACGAGCGAATAATTCTGGCTCTTCTAAATCAGGAGAATGTGCTGAATTTGGGAACCAAATCATCTTTTTTATCGGTGCTTCTATTACATCACAATATTCCTGAACGAGTGCATAAGGAGTTTGATAATCATAGCGACCAGAACAAAAATAAACTGGAATAGATAAACTCGTAATAGAAGAAAAGAAATCGATTGTCAACATTTCTTCCCATAAAACGCCAGATTTTAAATTTCCTGCGAGAAACTTGAACCAATCTAATAGTGTATATTCGGGAGAAAAGAAGCCTTTTCGTATGAAAGAAAAGGAAGATCCGTTTTGGATTGCACCTCCGAATGTACCAAGCCATTTTCTTTGAATAATAAGGCGTCTCGTATCTAAAAATGGCGGTTTTCCTAATTTTAAAAGGGACGCTAATGCTTTTTTATGATTATATTTTTTTGCAGAACGAATTAAATGCTGATATAGTAATTCCTCGTTTTGTTTCATATGTATAATTTGCCCAATACCGATATAAGCCTCGATATATTGTGGATAATAGTGTGCTATGTTAAGCCCGATAATACTTCCCCAAGAATGACCAGCGAGAAATAGTTTCTGTTTATTGAACTTTTTAAGTACATATTGAATCACTTCTTTTGCATCGGAAATGAATTGTTCGATTGTAAAATTTGCTCCGAAATCTTTCATTGAAAAGGATTTACCTGCCCCGCGCTGATCCCAATTAATTACGATGAAGTGTTTCTCCAATTCTTTTTGAAAATGACGAATAAATCCGATTTGTGCCATGCCTGGTCCACCGTGACAGCATAATAAAATAGGCTGCTCTACGTTTTGCCCGCGCATAAGGAGAGTTTGTTTTCGGTTGTTAATCATAACGCTTTCCATCGTAGCGATACTATTGGGAATGAGTTTTTTATTTTCATTATAGAACTGCGGGGTATTGCTACGAAAAAGCATATTGAAAACCTCCTTTTCTAAAATCGTATGAATCGCACAGGCTATTCGTTTTGCATATACTGTTAGAAAATCATTGTAACATACCATACTAGTGTCATTTCAATATGGGAGGAGGGAAATTGTGACGATTGGAGAAATTATCGATTGTTTAAATAGGCGTGAATCCATCGCTATTATAGCAAAACGTCTTGAAATAAGCCCGTATACATTATCGAAGAAATTAAGATTGATTGGATACGAATATGATGGAGAACAGAAAAAGCGTATTTTTGTAGGAGATGGAGAAGAACCGCGTCACTTACAACTCCAAGAAGCGACAGCCCTTCAATATGCGAAAACGGATTATCAACTATTAATTTATGAACAATTACAAAGTATTTATGAGTTATTAAGAAAGAAAGAAGAAGTAATTGCCCCCATGATGAATATAAGTACAGAAAAAAAGAAACGTACCTTTTCTATTAATAAAGAAATATTAGCAAAACTAGACGTTATATCAGAATCGAAAGGAATTCAAAAATCTAAACTTGTAGAAGAGGCGTTACAACAATTTTTACAACAATATGATTTTAACAACACATCACATATTGATAAATAAAGAAAAGGATACTATGTTCATTGTAAGAACGAGTATCCTTTTTAGGTTTCACATATATGACGGATAAAAGGTTTATGTGTATCTTTTACGATGAAAAATTAAGATTGTTTATTATGAGTGTACTTAATTTGTTTTTTGAATTCTACCATCGATAATTGGCTGAATAGGTTCTTTTAATTGTTTTACGTAATCGACTAGCGCTTCAAAGTCGTTTGGACCAGTCTCTGGATTTTTACCATTTTTAAATGATACAAATCCATCACCGCCAGAAGCTAAAAAGGCATTTGCCACTACGCTATACGTTTTAGATGGAGATAATTCTTCACCGTTTGTTAAACGTATATTTGTAACTTTTTCACCGTTTGGTTTATTTGCATCCCACGTATATTGAATACCTGAAATTTGAAGCATTCTCGTCGTTCCTTTTTGCCATTGTTGATTTAAAATGTCGCGAATATCTTGACCTGTTAAATCTACTTTAATTAATTGGTTTCCAAAAGGCTGAATGCCGTATAATTCGCCCCATGTAATATCGCCAGCATCTAAGTCATTACGAATGCCGCCCGGATTCATAAGTGCGATTTGAGTTTGCATCGTTTGGCGCTGGGCATCGGCAACTAAATTTCCAAGAGTGGACTCACCAGCATCATTTTGTTTACGGTCGATAGGTGCTGTAGATTTTCCGACAACTTCATTTACAAGCGGTGCAATTTTTTCTTTATATTGATCTAGTTTTTTCTTTACTTGTTTATCAGGTTCTACACCTTCATGGTATGTTGTAACAACTTCAGCTTTTTTCTTTACAATATCTTTTGTTTTACGATCAATTGTTACATCTACATCTGAGAAAGCCATTCCGTAAGAGTTCGCTTGGACGATTAGTTTATTATTTACAGTACCATTTACATACGTGTGACTATGCCCACCAAAAATAACATCAACTTCCGGATCTGTTTCATTTGCAATTCGAGTAAGGTCTCCATTTGTCACACCAGACTCATCTGTTGTTCCACCGACATGAGCAAGGACGACAATGGATTTAACGCCAAGACGCTTTAATTGCTGCGTTGATTTATTAATTGCTTCTACTTCGTCAGTGATTTCTACATTTTTAAGCATAGTAGGCATCACGACATTTGGTGTATCAGTTGTAACTACGCCAATGAATCCTACAGGCACACCATTTACCATTTTTACAGTAAATGGCGGTAAAAATAAGCGGCCAGTGGATTTATTATAGAAGTTTGCAGCGACATAAGGGAAATTTGCACCTTTGAAATTCCCTGTTTTTTCGTGATAGCCACCGTAAATGAGACGTTTCATTTCATCAATACCTTCATCAAATTCGTGGTTACCGATTGTACCAACATCAAATTTTAAGTCATTTAAAAATTCAATCGTTGGTTCATCTTGTAACAATGCTGAAACTGGTGGACTAGCTCCGACAATATCGCCAGCGTGTACGAGAAGTGTATTCGGGTTTTGCTTTTTACGTTCTTTTAAATAAGTAGCTAAGTAATCAGCGCCACCAGCTTCTTTGTTATTAATTTTTTTAACAGTATCTAGTTGTCCATGGAAATCATTAATACCAAGCATTTGTACGTCTATGTAGCGGTTTTGTTCAGCTGGAGTCTGGGATGGGGGAGCAGCAAATACGGTTGAAAAAGTAATGGTGCTTAAAACGGCAACAGCAGGAATGATTTTTTTCCACATAATCTAATTCTCCTTTTTTTATAATCTGACATCATACGACATAATTTTAATAGATTCATAGGATTATATCTATACAAAAAAATAGTTTTTTCGAAAAATTAACATATTTACAAAAAGTGAATAATAGAGTAAAGGACCTTTTTTATTGTCGAGTTCATTGTGTATCTACTATAATGGAGAAAAAAGTAAAAGGTGAGTAGTATGAAGAAAAAGAAACAAAGACAAATGCAAAGACAAGCGCAAGTGAATCAACAAAAGAAAGAGTCGCTTACATTAGGTGATCAATTAAATGATTCACTCATGCAGCAATTAAAGAATAAGAAGAAAGAGTTGCAAGTGAGAGAAGAGGAAAAAGTGGCAGCTGAACAGGAAAGAAAGCGCCAAGAACAAAAAGAACGTGAAAAGAATAAATCATTTGAAGAACTGTTAAGTGAAAGTAACCTTACTTGGAAAGACTTTAAATAATAACGAAAATGATCAGTGAATAACGCTGATCATTTTTTTGACGAGCTTGTAAGAAAAGGGGAGTTAGAATGAGAAAAATTGTAGTTGTTCCGCATGAAAATCATTGGGGTGAAAAATTTCAAATGGAGGCTGAAAGATTAAAAGCGGCGATGCCAGAAAAGGTGAAGGTCCATCATATTGGAAGTACGTCGGTGCCAGGACTGGCAGCGAAACCAATTATAGATATGATTATGGAAGTAGAGAGTATCGACAGAGTAGATAGGTGGAATGAACGTTTTGAAGAGCTTGGCTATATCGTAAAAGGGGAGAATGGTATTTCAAGACGCCGTTATTTTATTCATGGAACGGAGGAAAAACGCTCGTATCACCTACACGTGTTTGAAAAAGGAAACCCTGAGATAGTAAGGCATTTAGCATTTCGTGATTATATGATGGCTCATTGTGAAGAAGCTGAGGCATATGCAACTTTAAAGAAAGAATTAGCTGAAAAGTATACATATGATGGTGCGTTATATTCGGAAGGGAAAACTGAGTTTGTACGTAATGTTGATGAAAAAGCGAAGAAATGTATGGAAAATAATGTTAATTAATGAGTTCGCATTATTTTAGAAAGTATATAAGTTTATTATGTAAACTGTACATATGTTTTGACTTTTTGGTTGAATCTTGTTCAAATAAAGTGGTGGCTTATAAAAAAATGTAATGATGAAAGGGAGACGACTGTGCACATTCCAACAACTACACTTCATAATGGCGTAAAAATGCCGATGATTGGTTTAGGCGTTTATAAAGCGAAAGAAGGCGACGAAGTAAAACAAGCAGTAAAAACAGCGCTAGAAGTTGGATACCGTTCGATTGATACAGCAACTGTATATGAAAATGAAAGCGGTTTCGGAGAAGCGGTTCGTGAATCAGGAATTCCGAGAGAAGACATCTTTATTACAACAAAAGTTTGGAACGATGATCAAGGATACGAGGAAACACTTGAGGCGTTTGAGAAAAGCTTAAAAAAATTACAAATGGACTATGTAGATTTATATTTAATACATTGGCCAATAAGAGGGAAGTATGTTGATACGTACCGAGCATTAGAAAAACTGTATGAAGAAGGTAAAGTGCGCGCGATTGGTGTTTCTAACTTCCATAAACATCATTTAGAACTGCTATTACCAAATTGCAAAATAAAGCCGATGGTAAACCAAGTGGAACTTCATCCGATGTTAACACAATTTGAATTGCGTAATTTCTGTCAAGGTGAGCAAATTCAAATGGAAGCATGGAGTCCATTAATGAGGGGCGGAGAAGTATTTCAGCACCCGATTATTCAGGCCATTGCTACTAAATATGAAAAAACACCTGCGCAAGTTATATTAAGGTGGGATATTCAAAGCGGGATTGTGACGATTCCTAAGTCTGTTACACCATCTCGCATTCAGGAGAATTTTTCTATCTTTGACTTTTCATTAACAGAAGAAGAGATGACTCAAATTAATACGTTAAATCGTAATTTACATGTAGGAACGAATCCTGATAAATATGATACGTTATAAAAAGACGCTACCAGTATGGTAGCGTCTTTTTATCGGTGTAATGCGTACGTATCACATTTCACAATTTGCTGAAGCTGTGTATATTCTGCTGTTGTTAACTTTGTTTGTTTACTAGCTTGTACATTTTCTCGTAATTGCCCAATAGAGCTTGCACCAGGTATAACAGCTGCAACAGTTTCGTTATGTAAGCAATATTGAATAGCTGTTCCAGTTAAGGAGTTTTCTCCAATTATTTCTTTTACATTCGCAAGCGTCGCATATAATTCATCGTAAGAATAAGAAAGGTAATCTTTTTCTTTTACTCTTTCTATCTTTCTTGTATTGTTATCAGTTAATATTCCTTTTGCAAGTGGTCCGCGAGCAATGACGCTAATTTGATGTTCATTAAGAAGCTGGAACCATTCTTCAGGGCGACGATTCAAAAGGCTATATTCCATTAGAACACTAACGATATTTGAACGCTGTGCATATTCACGGATGACATTTGGACGTATAGAAGAAATACCGTAATGGCGAATGATACCTTCTTTTTTCAATTCTTCAAAGGCTTCAATTACTTCATCTATAGGATCTTCAATCGTCCCGCCGTGAAGTTGATAAAGATCAATATAATCAGTTTGAAGTCTACGTAAACTTTCTTTCACTTCAGCCTTTATGTAATTTTTAGAAGGATCCCAAGACCAGCCGTTTTTTTCTTCTGTCCATCGATTCCCAACCTTCGTTGTAAGGATAATTTGGTCTCGTTTTCCTTTTAAGGCTTTTCCAACAAATTCTTCGTTTAATCCATAATCATATAAATCCGCTGTATCAAAAAAATTGATTCCTAAATCGATTGCTTCATCGATAATACGCAGGGCTTCTGTTTCAGATGTACCGAGGGACATACAGCCAAGTCCCATTTCTGTCACAAATAAATCTGAGTTTCCTAATTGACGTTTTTTCATAGTTCAACCTCCTTCTCCTTATTGTACGCAAGGGAAAAGAGGTTGACAAACGTTTACTTTTTAGTTGCTGTAATCCACTCTTGTACAGTTGTATACTCTTTGCCATATTGTTTTAGCTTATGGCGAATTTGCCATGCTTTTCCGACTAAAGTGACGCGATTTGGTAAAATATAAACTTTCATTTCTATCACGCTCCTTTCAATGTGGTAAAATGTATGAGGAAAGAATAGGAAATAGAACAGGGAGATGAAGTAGTATGAGTAATCTTGCAGAGAGAACAGTAAAAACTGAGCCGATTTTTGATGGTAGAGTTATAAAAGTTCGTGTTGATGATGTAGTATTACCAAATGGAGCAATGAGTAAACGTGAAATTGTAAATCACCCTGGTGCAGTTGCTATTATTGCTATTACTGATGAGGGGAAAATTGTGCTTGTTGAGCAGTATCGTAAAGCGCTTGAAAAGGCGATTATAGAAATTCCGGCTGGCAAGTTAGAACCAGGTGAAAAACCTGAGGTGACAGCAGTTCGTGAATTAGAAGAGGAAACAGGTTATGTATGTGAAAATATGGAGCTTATTACTTCTTTCTATACATCTCCAGGATTTGCAGATGAAATTTTATATGTATATAAAGCGACAGGTTTGACGAAAAAAGAAAATAAAGCTGCGTTAGATGAAGACGAGTTTGTGGAATTAATGGAAGTATCGTTAGAAGAAGCAACTACTCTTATGAAAGATCTTCGTATTCACGATGCGAAGACGATGTTTGCAGTACAATATTTACAACTACAAAAATAAACACTCGCCAAAGGCGAGTGTTTTTAATTAATTTTTGCATATACGCGTGCATCACGTAAGCTACCATCTGGTGCTATGAAATCATTTTCCATTGTACCTTCTAGAATAAATTCTAAACGTTCTGCTAAGTTACATGCATTTGTATTTGTTGCATCAATACGAATTTCAATTCTTCGAGCGCTTAGCTTATCAAAGGCAAATTGAATGGCACCTTTCACAGCTTCGGTCATATAGCCTTGTTTTGTATAAGCGCTATGTAGCCAGAAGTGAAGTGAAAACTTTGGAATATCCCAGTTTTCAGGCTTGAGCGTTATAGCTCCGATGAATGTACCAGATACTTTATCGTATAAGTGAAAATCAAGTGTTTCACGAAGTAAAAACTGTCCGTGAGCGTTACGAACGATTTCTTCAGCACTTTCTTCTGTTTCAGCGTTAATTGGCATCCACGGTACTAAGTCTTCTAGAGAAGCTTGTATTGCTTCATACACTTCTGCACCATCACCTGGAAATGGCTTACGAACCTGTAAGCGTTCAGTTTGAAATAATGTTGGAAAATCTAATAATAATGGTTTCAAGAGAAATCCCTCCTATTCTCTACTTTTTAGTTTAGCAAAGTAGAGCGGAATTTCAATGTTAATTCGTCATACTTTTTTCTTTCTTTCATACATTTTTAGTAAGAGTGTGAACGGAGGGAAGAAAAATGTGGAGAAAAACTTGGCAAGACCGTGTAATGTCTCACATACAGGAAAACTCTTCATTATATATATTTAACGCTGTTTTGTTATTGATGGGAGTAATATTTGGAGCAATTCTTGTAAATAGTTTACAATTAAATCAAAAACAAGATTTATCATTTTATTTGCAACGTTTTTTTGGACAAGTTTCTAAAGGAGAATTTGCTATTGCAGGCGAAATGTTTCGAGAAAGTTACTTTTCACAATTAAAATACATTGGATTTATTTGGATTTTAGGGATTTCAATTATTGGATTGCCACTCATTTTTATTTTATTATTTGCAAAAGGAGTAGTTGTCGGATTTACAGTAGGTTTCTTAGTAAGTCAGCATGGATGGAATGGATTATTATTAGCATTCGTTTCTGTATTGCCACAAAATCTCATTATCATCCCAGTATTTCTCGTTATGACAACAATTGCCGCAAGTTTTTCCTTACGCATGATTAGGCATCAATTTATCCGAAAAATAACTGAGCCGCTATTACCATTATTGATCCGTTATACATGCTTCTTTCTTGTAATTGGAGCGGTGTTAGCTCTTGCTTCTAGTGTAGAGGCTTATGCATCACCAGTTTTAATGAAAGAAGTCGTTGAGGCTATTAATAAACAATAAATACTTTATGAGAATAATTATCAATTTGTTTTTATTGTTTTTCTTTTGACAGAAGCCCTTCTTCTGATATAATGGTGTAAGAGTGGCGAGGAGGGAGTAGTACCGAATGGAAGAAAGAATTGAACGAATTAAGAAGCAATTACATGCAGCGAGCTATAAATTAACACCGCAACGTGAAGCAACAGTTCGTGTGCTGCTAGAAAATGAAGAAGATCATTTAAGCGCAGAAGATGTTTACCTCCTTGTAAAAGAAAAGTCGCCAGAGATCGGATTAGCAACCGTCTATCGAACTTTAGAACTATTATCTGAGTTAAAAGTTGTCGATAAGATTAACTTCGGAGACGGTGTTTCACGCTATGACTTACGCCAAGAAGGTGCGCAGCGTTTCCACCATCATTTGATTTGTACACAATGTGGTGCTGTACAAGAAATACAAGAAGATTTACTTGGTGAAGTGGAAAGGAAAGTAGAACATGACTGGAGCTTTAAGGTGAAGGATCATCGCTTAACATTCCATGGGATTTGTAAAAATTGTCAAGAAAATGAAACGGATGAAAAATAACCTTTTCCTATTTAACTAGGAAGAGGTTTTTTATTTGAATAAGGTATAAATTGGTGAAAGCTTGGCATATGTTGTAATAACTTATATTTTGGAGGAATTTACAATGCGCCGAGCTTTAAAATTAACTTTTGATGGGATAAAAGTATTTTTATTATTTACAAGTTGTACGATTTTGTTTTATTTCGCTATACTATGGATAAATGAAGAATATGAAAGCTATCATCGTTATGAAAAGCCAAAAGAAGAGACTGTAGAAAAAGTATCAGGGAATGAAGAGCCGGCAAAGGATGCTTTCGTAAATAGAATGATGTTTTTCTATGAAAATGGGGAGTAGTGTAGATTGGAAGATCAATTAAAAGATTTTATTCATTATATGGTTGTTGAAAAAGGACTAGCGAAAAATACAGTAGTATCTTATGAACGTGATTTAAAAAGTTATGTAAAGTATTTGCAAAATGTAGAACAAGCGAAAAGCTTTCACGAAGTGACACGCTTGCACATTGTTAACTTTCTGCAGCACTTAAAAGAAAACGGAAAATCTTCGAAAACATTAGCACGTCATATTGCATCGATTCGTTCGTTTCACCAATTTTTACTTCGGGAACGAGCGGTAGAGCACGATCCATCCGTACATATTGAAACGCCGCAAGGAGAACGGAAATTACCGAAAGTATTGTCAGTTGATGAAGTAGAGGCGTTACTGCAGACACCAAAAATGACGAGCGCTTTTGGGGTTCGTGATAAAGCGATGCTAGAGTTATTATATGCAACAGGACTTCGTGTTTCAGAATTAATTGCATTAAATTTAGAAGATGTACATTTAACGATGGGATTTGTTCGATGCATAGGGAAAGGGAATAAAGAAAGAATTATTCCACTAGGAAGTTTAGCGACGGAAGCGATTCAAAAGTATATTGAAAAGGGAAGAAGAGAATTGATGGGGAAAAAAGTAGTAGATGCACTCTTTTTAAACCATCATGGCAATCGATTATCAAGACAAGGATTTTGGAAAATTTTAAAACGATTAGCGAAAGAAGCAAATATTGAAAAAGAGCTTACACCTCATACATTGCGTCATTCTTTTGCTACGCATTTATTAGAAAATGGAGCAGACTTACGTGCTGTGCAAGAAATGCTTGGACATGCAGATATTTCAACGACACAAATTTATACGCATGTTTCAAAAACTAGATTAAAAGATGTATATAAACAGTTTCATCCGAGAGCATAGGTACTATGCTCTTTTTTCATAGATTCAAAAGGCTATAGCACTTCACAGAAACTTCACAAACATTTCGTACATTGTTTTCAGCAGAAGACTAGAATATTACAATGTATTTCCTCTATACTAAATAAAGTATGAAGGAGGAAATGATGATGAAAAAACTTATTATGACTTTATTTATCGCGATGCTAGCATTGGCTGGCTGTAATACAAACAAAGAAGAACCGAAAAAAGAACAGAAACTAGAAGCTGTAAAAGTAGCAGTTCAAACAAATCCGAAAGAAATTAAACCTGGTGAAAAAACAGAAGTACAAGCACTTGTTACACAAGGAAAAGAAAAGGTAACAGATGCTGATGATGTAAAGTTTGAAATTTGGAAAGCTGGCGACGAAAAGCACGAGATGCTAGAAGGTAAGCATAAAGGAAAGGGTGTTTATGCTGTAGAGAAAACGTTCGAGACGGATGGCGTATACCATATTATCGCTCACACAAATGCGCGTGAAATGCATGTTATGCCAGAAGTAAAAGTGGCTGTAGGAAATGCGAAAGTAGAAGATGCGAAAAAAGAAAATAGTGATCATGGTGCAGGACATGGTGATCATAAAAGCGATACAATGATTCACCTTATGGCTGGTGACATAAAAGCAAATGCTGAATCAACAATGAAAGTTCATTTAAAACAAAAAGAAGAAGCTTTAACTGGTGCTGAAGTACAACTTGAAATTTGGAAAGATGGTGTGGAAAAACACGAATTCATTCCAGCAAAAGAAGGAAATAAAGGGGAGTATGAAACGAAACATACTTTCAAAGAAAAGGGTTCTTACAAAGTGAAAGTTCATGTTAAAAAAGGCGAATTGCATGAACATAAAGAAGAAACAGTAGAAGTAAAATAAAAAGGTAGCTCTTTAGAGCCATAGCCATCAAGTTTAAAAAATAAGTCCGATGCCTTTTGGCATCGGACTTATTTTTTAAAACTTGAGAGTAGAAGA
>NZ_JAQFUL010000015.1:0-84376 GCF_027716265.1 Bacillus cereus group sp. Bc031 | reverse complement strand
GTTTCGAAACGATTATCTGTTATTTTTGGGGAATTTAAAACCGTTGTTATTGGGTATTTTACAATCGTTGATTACAGGCACAGGCAATTACTGCTGTTTCTTTGAAATAATCACTGCCAATATAACAAATGTAAAGGTCGCATTCAGGAGCTTCATTTACACAAGTGTGAAAAAAGGATGCTAATTTTTCCTGACTTTGAATAGAATCTTTATAACTAATTTCACGGTCAGAAAAACGAAAAAGTTCATTTAAAACAATTACTTCTTGAATTTGAAATGTAATGGGGTGCCAAATTGATTCTGCAACTGCTAAATCTTTTGCAATACGGTCATCAGAAATATCGGCGCCTGGCGTAATGCAAATACATATATTGACGTATGGATCCATAAGGAACACCTCAACTGAAAAAATTCTTTCTATAATATATGTTGGGAAAAGATCCTATGTATGGATAAACGCCTTGTTTATTACAAGTCGAAAAAATTTCATAGTTCTATAACATGGTTTGGCTGTCTTTTTGATATAGTAAAGGAAAGGGGGAGAATATATGTATACATTAAAAATCGTTTCAGACAGAGAAGCACTGTATCAATTTGCAAGTTATGTAAGAGTTGTACAAGGGGTGGAAGATGTATATGTAGAGGTGGGAGAACCTTTATATGAACATCCTTTAATGAAATTTTATGTACATATTAAGCTTGAGGAAACATATGAGCAACATAAAGCGTTACAAGAAATAGCAAGATTAGTAGAATTAGGGCGTTTTACATATGTCCATTATCGTAATGATGAAATAGAAGAAGCTTTTGAAGCTGTAAAATATGAAAGTTTTAAGAAATAAAGGTGAAAAAAGGGAGCGAAAGCTTCCTTTTTTTCTTTAAAATTACATCAACAAAAGGAGAAAAATTTTGTTATGATAAGGGAGGGTGAGGAAAGGAGAGTTTACATATTGGGGTATACTGAAGAGTTACGCAAAGTCGTTGGTACAAGGCCGCTTATTCTAGTAGGATCAGCAATTATTATCTTAAATGATAATCAAGAAGTATTGCTTCAATATCGTTCAGATACATATGATTGGGGTGTACCTGGCGGGGCGATGGAGCTAGGAGAAACGACAGAAGAAACTGCTCGTAGAGAACTATTTGAAGAGACGGGACTAAATGCGAAAATTATGCAATTTATCGGGGTTCTTTCGGGAAAAGAAGTGTACTTCCAATATCCAAATGGAGATGAAATTTTTAATGTCATTCATCTGTATCAGGGGCATCATGTGAGCGGGGAATTAAGGCTTGACCATGAAGGATTACAGCTTCAATATTTTCCTGTAGATAAGTTACCGAATTTGAATAAAACAACTGAGAAAATTTTACAAAAATTTCTATATGCATTAACAGAATAGAAGGTTAATTCCTTCTATTTTTATTATATTAAATATTTTGATTTTTTAGTATGTTTATAGTATGATAGGTGTAGACATACATCTTATGGAATTTCACCTAAAAACTGACTAGGGTACATAAGAGAGGGGCAAGTGCAAAATGCATAATGTTGTTATTACAGCTGCAGTTCGTTCGCCAATTGGAACTTTTGGGGGAGCGCTAAAAAATGTAACGCCAGTAGAATTAGCTGTTCCTGTACTTCAGGAAGCTGTAAAACGAGGCGGGGTAGAACCACACGAAGTTGATGAAGTGATTTTAGGTCATTGTATTCAAAGAACTGATGAAGCAAATACGGCAAGAACGGCTGCATTAGCGGCAGGATTTCCTGACACAGTTACAGGTTATACAATCCAACGCCAATGTTCTTCAGGTATGCAAGCAATTATGTCGGCTGCAATGCAAATTCAATTAGGTGTAAGTGAAGTTGTCGTTGCAGGTGGAGTAGAAGCAATGAGTTCAAGCCCTTATGCATTAAAACAACACCGCTGGGGACAACGCCTACAACACGGAGAAATTCGTGATACGGTGTGGGAAGTATTAGAAGATCCAATTCATCATATTATGATGGGGGAAACAGCGGAAAATTTAGTTGAACAATATGAAATTACAAGAGAGGAACAAGATGAAGTTGCGCTTCGTAGTCATACATTGGCATTGAAGGCAATCGAGTCTGGATACTTTGACGATCAAATTGTTCCTATTACAATAAAAGAACGTAGAAAAGAAGTAGTATTTTCAAAGGATGAACATCCACGTGCTGACATTACAGCAGAAAAATTAGCAGGATTAAAACCAGCTTTCCGTAAAGACGGATCTGTAACGGCAGGGAATGCATCTGGCCTGAATGACGGAAGTGCGGTTCTAGTATTAATGAGCGAAGAAAAAGCGAAAGAAAAAGGCTTACAACCGTTAGCTAGAATTGTTGGATATTCAGTAGCTGGAGTAGATCCAAAAATTATGGGTATTGGACCAGCACCAGCAATTCGTAAAGGGTTAGAAAAAGTAGATTGGTCATTAGAAGATGCAGATTTGCTGGAAATTAACGAAGCTTTCGCTGCACAATACTTAGCTGTAGAGAAAGAATTAGGTTTAAATCGTGAAAAGGTGAATGTAAACGGTAGTGGTGTAGGACTTGGACATCCAATCGGTTGTACAGGAGCTCGTATCACTGTAAGCTTAATTCATGAATTGAAAAGACGCGGATTAGAAAAAGGAATTGCCTCTCTATGCGTCGGCGGCGGTATTGGGGTAGCATTATTTATAGAAGCACTATAAAAAAGAAGCAGCAATCGCTGCTTCTTTTTTTTATGATTCAAATAAATGATGAAATAATCGATCACGATTTTCAAAGAAAAGTTTCGTCGTTTGGTAATGCTCAGTTTCTTCTAATGTGGATTCATGAATCCCTTCTTGTGTTAAAGAATATATAGTGGATTCGGGATAAGCCATTAAAATAGGAGAATGCGTTGCGATAACAAATTGTGAACCTTGTTCCGCTAGTTCATGCATTCGAATGAGCATAGAAAGTTGTCTCATTGGTGATAGAGCGGCCTCGGGCTCATCTAAAATGTATAAGCCTTGTCCTGAAAAACGATTCATAAATAAGGAGAAGAATGATTCACCATGGGATTGCTCGTGAAGTGAAACACCGCCATAAGATTTTATAGCATCTATTTCATCAATATAAGAAGCAACGTTATAAAATGATTCAGCACGAAGAAAGAAACCATCGTTTGGTGTATTGAAACTTTTGGAAATTCGAAGATGTTCATGTAAAGATGAATGTGAATCGTTTGTACTAAAACGGAAGTTTTTCGTTCCACCTTCTGCATTAAATCCTAAAGCAATTGCAATCGCTTCGAGTAATGTTGACTTCCCCGTTCCGTTTTCTCCAATAATGAATGTTACATTTGGATGGAAAGCTAGTGATTGTAATGTTCGAATAGCGGGTAAACAGTAAGGATATGCGGAGAAACTAGGGATATTTTCTTTTTTTAATGTGACATTTTGTAAAAAGGGTACGTCAATCAATATAGAAACCTCAATTCATAACGGATTTTGATTCTAAAAAAGCAGCAAATACAAGGGGAAGACAACTTGCAAATAGTATTGTATATTGAAGTGCGCCAAAGCCAAGACCTTCCCAGCCGAAAGTCATTCTCTTCCATATGAAAATAAAAAGAATGCTTATAAAACCAACGAGAGCAGGTATATATTTTATAATTTTGTAGTGCTTCCATAGATAGAAGCCAATGTATGTACTTAAAAACAAGGTAAACAGAACAAGAAAAAAGACAAGTGTTAATGACACGTGAATCCCTCCTTATTTTCTAAATATTTTATGTGGATTATATCATTTAAACTATCATATTCCAATGTGAAAATAAATATTGCATGGAGATTATTCATGTCGTTATGATAGTATGTAATCTATTGTAATTATAAAAAGGAGTTAAAACATGCCGTTTACATTTGCACATCCAGCAGCAGTTCTTCCTTTTGCAAAAAAGTATTCTCAACATATTTCAGTAACGGCTCTTATATTAGGTAGTATGGCGCCTGACTTTGAATATTTCCTACACTTTAGACCGTATGGTGTAATTGGGCATACGTGGCTTGGATTCTTATATTTTAATTTACCACTCGTATTTTTATTAGCATACATATATCACTACATTTTAAAAAAGCCGTTTATAACACATTTACCTAAACCATTTGCTGGCTACTATACATATGCAGTAGATGAGAGGTGGGGGCTTTACACAAGGAAAGATTTCTTTGTATTTTGTTATTCAGCATTATTCGGTATGTTAACGCATGTTGTTTGGGATGCATTCACTCATAAGACAGGCTATTTTGTTATGAAAATACCATTATTGCAAAGAGAATGGTACGGTATCTCTGTTTATAAATATATGCAACATGGAAGTACATGTATTGGTTTTCTGTTATTAGTATACGTTTTATGGAAGTGTAGAAATGAAATGGGTAAAGACCTTATTTTAGCTTCGGAAAAAATAAAATATTGGATTTCGGCAATTGTTGTGGCAACTATTATATTTATCGTGCACGCGTTCGTAGATCCCTATTTTCATATTTTCCAAATAGGGGGTATAATAGTATCTGGACTGACAAGTTCGTTTTGTGGACTTCTCATTGTTTCTATAGTTTACAAAGCAAAGGACTAATTAATATTAATGAATGATAGTGTTAGGAGAAATTATATGATGAAAGCATGGAAAAGTATTTTTGTTTTATGTAGTTTTCTTCTTATGTTAAGTGGTTGCTTCCATCAAGAAGAAAAGAAAGCTGAACCGAAGAAGAAAGAATCTATTCCTGAAACAAAAGAATATGGTGGGCGTGAGCTGAAAAAAGTAGGACAAAAAGTGAAAGAAACAGGATGGGGTACTTTTAAATTAGAACAAATTCATTCTGTGAATCAAACATTTGAAGTAGCACCAATGAAAATTCACGTACAAGATGTGAAAGTAATCTCTTTATCGCAGATGAGTAAAGATGCAAAAAATACATTAAAAGTATATACGGCATTAACTCCTGAAGAAGTAAAGCGTAGATTAGGAGATAAAGTCAGTCAAGAAGATGCGGAGTTATATGCATCGCTAAGTGGTACAGAGATTAGTGATACGATTCGTTACGTTGAAATTACATATAAGGTGGAAAATAGCGGGAATAAAAATATACAATTTTTCTCTATGAATGATGTTGCGATTAATGATAAACAACATTTTAAAGTAGCAACGCAAAACTTTTTATATGATGAAGATACGCTCGTTGGTACAAAAAATGTATCAAGGGAAGACTATAAGCCTGGTGAAACAAGAGATGGTATTATCGGCCTAATACTTGATGATGGAAAAGAAAAGGTAAAGGATATTAAATTTACAACAGATAATGTAATCGCAGCAAATACAGAAACGCAAGATGTTGTAAAAGAGCCACAAACTTTTAACATCTCACTTTCTGAGTAAGTTGTTTTTAAATATATGCAAGAAAAAACAGTCAGCGCTCAAACTATTATGCTGACTGTTTTTTCTGTTCTTCTATGTATGAATCTACACTTTGAAAAGGTACCTTAATTTTAAACGCATCTTTTTGTTCATGAAATTGTTTTTCATTATAGGGACCAAAACGTTTATTATGCTTTACGTCAATAATCCAATAATGCTCGCTTTTTTTATTTGCAATTGCTGCGTCAGGATTATTAGGATCTGACTTTTCCTCAGTTTGTTTTGCAATAATGTATTTATCATCCCAGGCTATGTCTGTAATTTTTGCAGGAATGTATTGTGTGGCATATACAGCATCTTGCGTGGGGAAAAGTTCAAATGCATTTCCAGAAGTACGTATGAGTTCGTATTCATCGTTAATCGTATATGTTATATGATTTGTATTTCCAGCACAACCGGCTAATAGGAATGCGACGAATAGGATTATCCATTTTTTCAATATGGGAACCTCCTTTACAATGCTGTTGTAACACATTGTACAAGAAAAGTAAGAGAAACGCTAGTTTACAATGTTTTTTAGAAGTGGTACGATGAGACGGGTAAAGAAGGATATGAAGGAGTCGACATAAAAATGAAGTTAAAGATGCATCGTCCAGCGCTTGTAATGAACCGCATAGGTGCTTCCCTAATTGACATGTTTTTAATCTCGGTTATGTATGGTGCAGTAGTAGCTGTTATGACTGGAAATTATAGTGCTATTTTTAATCGCTTTAATATTAGTTTTGGCGATTATAGATATGATCTTGCAGTAGTTTTTATATTAATGGCGATATATTTTATTTTGCTACCCTTTATTTGGAACGGTGTAACACTTGGTAAAAAGGTAACGAGAATAAAATTAATTTCATTGAAGAGTGAAAAGTTAACATTACAAACATTAACGATTCGATTTTTTGTATTGTTATTACCGAACATATTACTGCTTGGAATTCCGATATTATGTAACGTATATATGATGTTATTCCGCAAAGATAATTGTGGTTTTCAGGATTTAATTACAAAAACGAAAGTGATAAGTCTTGTATAACAAAAAGAGACCTTTTTATGTAAAAAGGTCTCTTTTTGTTATACAAATATATTTTAGTGGATATATAATAGGGAAAAAGTTAATCTATATCATTTTCGAGTTTAATAGATTGAAAATTAAGAAAATGTTATAATGATTAAAATAATATGTTTATATAATAAGGGGGAAATTGAAGTGACTGGAGGTAGCGTAATCTTTTGGGGGATTTTAATTTTCATCGGTTTAGTTTTCGATCAGCGTAATAGTAAGAAAAAAGAAGGAGTAAAAAAGTAACCGTTTACAAATGAATAAGCAACTTTTCTTGCTTGCAGACTAATCTCATAAAGGAGTATACTGAATGACGGTAAGACTTATAGAAGGGGTAATGAAAATGAAGCTTGCAGGAAAAGTTGCTATCGTAACTGGCGGTGGCATCGGTATTGGACGTAATACAGCTCTTTTGTTGGCTAAACAAGGTGCAAAAGTAATTGTGACGGACATTGATCAAGAAAGTGGACAAGCAACAGTGGAGGAAATTACGAATTTAGGCGGAGAAGCACTTTTTGTATCCTATAATATGGAAAAAAAGGAGATTGGCAACGCGTAATCAGCATTACTTTGAATGCATTCAGTCGCATTGATATGCTTTTTCAAAATGCTGGTTTATATAAAATAGATTCTATATTTTCACGCCAACAAGAGAACGATTCCAATGTACTTTGTATTAATGACGTATGGATAGAGATAAAACAATTAACGTCATCTTTTATGAAACAGCAAGAAGAAGTGGTGCTAAGTGACTTACCGATTTTCGGTATTATTAGCACGAAAGGACAATCATTTCATACAGTAGAAGCCCTCGTATAATAGTGAAAACCGCCCTCAATATATGTGGACGGTTTTTTTGTATGAAAATTATTTTTTAACGAATGCGTTGTTCGTTTTGACTATCAAAGAAATGCGCTTTATTCATATCAAATGCTAGTTTAATTTGGTCACCAGGTGAAAATGTATGTCTTGCATCAACACGTGCTGCAAAATCTTGATTTCCAAGTTTCATATATAAAATAGATTCAGCACCTAATAACTCAGCAACTTCAATTTTTGTTGTGAAGGCAGTAGATTGTGAAGCTTCTAAAAATAATAGTTCATCATGAATGTCCTCAGGACGAATACCTAAAACAATGTCTTTATTTACATAGCCTTGTTCACGTAATATCTTCATTTTTCCTTCAGTTACTTTAATTTTTGCAGCATTGTCTATAACGAAATCGGTTTCAGTTAATTTACCACGGAAGAAATTCATCGCTGGAGAGCCGATAAATCCACCAACAAAAATGTTTTCAGGTGTTTCATATACTTCTTTTGGAGTACCGATTTGTTGAATTTTTCCGTCTTTCATAACAACAAGACGAGAAGCCATTGTCATCGCTTCAGTTTGATCATGCGTTACATAAATTGTTGTCGTACCAAGGCGGTGGTGTAACTTAGAAATTTCTGAGCGCATTGCAACACGTAATTTAGCGTCTAAGTTAGATAATGGCTCATCCATTAAGAACACTTTCGCGTCTCGAACGATTGCTCTCCCTAACGCAACACGTTGACGTTGTCCACCAGATAATGCTTTCGGTTTTCTATCTAAATATTGTTCCAGTCCTAAAATTTTTGCTGCATCTTTTACACGACGATCAATTTCATCTTTTGGTATTTTTCTAAGTTTTAATCCAAATGCCATATTATCATATACACTCATATGTGGATATAGGGCATAGTTTTGGAAGACCATTGCGATATCGCGATCTTTTGGAGGGACATCATTCATTAGCTTACCATCAATTGAAAACTCTCCTTTTGAAATATCTTCTAGTCCAGCAACCATTCGTAATGTTGTAGATTTTCCGCATCCAGAAGGACCGACAAATACGATAAATTCTTTATCTTGAATGTGTAAATTGAAGTCTGTTACAGCTGTTACATTATTATCATATATTTTATAAATGTTTTCTAATTTCAGTTCTGCCATGGTATTTCCCCCTAGAAATAATTATGCAAACGTTTTCTTTGAGTTCATTATAAACGAATAGATTCAAAAAATAAACAAAAAAATAAAACGTTTTCATATATTGGATAGTTATTAGTGATTTTCATATGTTTTCTTAGAAAAATAAGAATAAAAGTTGTAAGCGCTATTTTAAATTAAGATAGAATCTGTTATCATTCATTAATGAAAACGTTTGCGCTTTAAAAAGAGAAAATCGAATTATGAATGAAATGGGGTAGCATAATGGAAAAACAGTGGTGGAAAGAAAGTGTAGTATATCAAATTTATCCTCGTAGCTTTATGGATAGCAACGGTGATGGCATCGGGGATCTTCGCGGTATTATTTCAAAGTTAGATTACTTAAAAGAATTAGGGATTGATGTAATTTGGTTATCACCAGTCTATGAATCTCCAAATGATGATAATGGTTATGATATAAGTGATTATTGTAAAATTATGAATGAGTTCGGAACAATGGAAGATTGGGATGAGCTATTACATGAAATGCATGAACGTAATATGAAACTTATGATGGACTTAGTTGTTAATCATACTTCTGATGAACATAATTGGTTTATTGAATCACGTAAATCAAAAGATAATAAATATAGAGATTACTATATATGGCGCCCTGGAAAAGAAGGAAAAGAGCCGAATAACTGGGGAGCAGCGTTTAGCGGATCTGCATGGCAGTATGATGAAATGACAGATGAATATTATTTACATCTGTTTTCTAAAAAACAGCCAGATTTAAATTGGGATAATGAAAAGGTAAGACAAGATGTTTATGAAATGATGAAGTTTTGGTTAGAAAAAGGAATTGATGGCTTCCGTATGGATGTTATTAATTTTATTTCTAAAGAAGAGGGATTACCAGCTGTTGAAACAGAAGAAGAGGGGTATGTTTCAGGTCATAAGTATTTTATGAACGGTCCAAACATTCATAAATATTTACATGAAATGAATGAAGAAGTATTGTCTCATTATGATATTATGACGGTTGGTGAAATGCCTGGTGTAACGACAGAAGAAGCGAAATTGTATACCGGGGAAGAACGAAAAGAACTGCAGATGGTATTCCAATTTGAACATATGGATTTAGACTCAGGAGAAGGCGGAAAATGGGATGTAAAACCATGTTCACTTCTTACTTTAAAAGAGAATTTAACGAAGTGGCAAAAAGCATTAGAACATACAGGCTGGAATAGTCTGTATTGGAATAACCATGATCAGCCTCGTGTTGTATCTCGTTTTGGTAATGATGGAATGTATCGCATTGAATCTGCGAAAATGTTAGCGACGGTGCTTCATATGATGAAAGGAACACCTTATATTTATCAAGGCGAAGAAATCGGAATGACAAATGTTCGATTTGAATCGATTGATGAATATCGAGATATTGAAACATTAAATATGTATAAGGAAAAAGTGATAGAGCGCGGTGAAAATATAGATAAAGTGATGCAGTCTATTTATATAAAAGGCAGAGATAATGCTAGAACACCGATGCAGTGGGATGATAAAGATCATGCTGGATTCACAACAGGTGAGCCCTGGATTACGGTAAACCCTAACTATAAAGAAATCAATGTGAAACAAGCGATCCAAAATAAAGATTCAATTTTTTATTATTATAAAAAACTAATTGAGTTACGCAAAAATAACGAAATAGTTGTGTATGGATCATATGATTTAATATTGGAGAATAATCCATCTATTTTTGCATATGTAAGAACGTATGGAGAAGAAAAACTTCTTGTTATTGCAAACTTTACTGCGGAAGAATGTGTATTTGAATTGCCTGAGGACATTAGTTATAGTGAAGCAGAGTTATTTATACACAATTACGACGTAGAGAATGGACCGATAGATAACATGACATTACGTCCGTATGAAGCAATCGTGTTCAAATTGAAATAAGAAAAATCCTTATACCACTTTGGTATAAGGATTTTTTTGGTTACCATTTTAATATGGAGAATCCATATGGAGGAAGTGTAACTTGTAATACACTTGCTTCCGCTGAAAATTCTTCGTTTGTATAAATATTAATGATTTTCTTTCCAGTAACATGGAGAGGCAGTGAAGCTGTAATATCACTATTAGTCGGATTTAAAACGAAAAAGATAGTTTCATCTTCATATGTTTTTGTATAAGAAATATAATTATGTTCATCATTTGCTTCAATGAATTGGAAAGTACCATGTCCTCCAAATGCTTTATATTGCTTTCGTAACGAAATTAATGTTTGTACATGTGTAAATAATAGATGATCTTGTTCTTTCGTATCCCAAACCATACATTTGCGGCAATCGGGGTCCATACCGCCATCCATACCAATTTCGTCTCCATAATAAATACAAGGAGAGCCGATGAAAGAAAGGTGGAATACATAAAGTAACTTTAACTTATTTTTATCTCCGTTACATGTTGTCAATATTCTTGGTGTATCATGGCTGTCTAATAAATGAAATGCTGCTTCATTTACATTCATAGAGTAGGAATGTAGAGATTCTATAATTTGTTTCATAAATTCATTTGCCTTAATGGAATTGTTAGCAAAGTAAGACAGTAGAGCGTTTGTAACAGGGTAGCTCATTACAGCATCAAATTGATCTCCTTGTAGCCAAGGAAGTGCATCGTGCCAAATTTCTCCTAAAATATATACTTCAGAATTTAATGCTTTTATCTCACTTCGGAACTCTCTCCAAAATTTATGGTCGACTTCATTTGCTACATCAAGGCGCCAACCGTCTATATTGAATTCTTTTACCCAATAACGCCCTACTTCAAGTAAGTATTCTTTTACATCCGGGTGTGCAGTGTTTAATTTCGGCATATACGGTGTAAACGCGAAAGTATCATAATTCGGAAGTGGCTCAGTTCTAATTGGGAACTCATGAATATGAAACCATTCTTTATATGCTGACTGTTCACCATTTTCTAGTACGTCTTGAAATTTATCGAAAAAGTATCCACTGTGATTGAATACGGCATCGAGCATTACTTTTATACCGTGTGTATGACATGCCTCAACGAGTTCTTTGAATGTTTCTTTTGTGCCAAATTGCGGATCGATTTCCATGTAGTCAATTGTGTCATATTTATGGTTTGAATGTGCTTTGAAAATAGGTGTGAAATATATTCCCGAAATTCCAAGCTTAACAAGGTAATCGAGGTTTTGCATAATACCAGCAAAATCTCCGCCGAAAAAATTAGTTGGAGTTGGTTCAGCGCTTCCCCAAGGAAGGGTGTTTTCTGGATTCAACGTATGATCTCCATTAGCGAACCGTTCTGGGAAAATTTGATACCAAACAGTATCTTTAATCCAGGAAGGTGCTTTGAATACATCATTTGCATGAATAAATGGAAAACAGAAAAAGTTACCAACGTCATCATTTGGAATGCTAGAAAAAAATCCGCGTTCTGCATAAATAAGCGTTTCTGTCTCTGCTTTTAATTCAAATCCATAACGTAAGCGCTTAAATTTTGGCTCGATGGAAATGGACCAATAATCAAATAATGCAGTAGAAGCAGTTTTTTTCATTGGTGCACTTGAAGAAATCCACTTCCCGTCTGTCCATTCATAAGGATCACCATAAATAAGATTGGTGCTTTGAACATCGTCTCTTTTCGTACGTATTCGGATATGAATCGTTTTTTCATCGTAAGCGTATGCGTAATTATCTTTTGGCCTATGATAGATGGCGTCTTTAAGCATATAAAAAATCCCCCTTTACTATCTCTATGCATATTGTTCCCTTAAGTATAATAATAAAGCATATGTTGCAAACGATTGCTTTTTGCATAGCTTTAATATTGCTTATAAGAGTAGTATTCATTTCATATAAAGTCAATCTATAAAGAGTGTAGTAATAATATTTTTAAAATTAATATTTGCAAAATGAATAAAAGAATGTATAATGATAGACAAATAGCGCAAACGTTTTCATAGATTGAGATATCGTTTGCGCTTCTATTAAACTATTCAATGCAAACGTTTTCAATTAGTAAGGTACATATACAATTCAGGGAGGTTTTTGGGATGAAGAAAGCATTATCATTATTAACGGTTTCAGCATTAGCAATTGGTATGTTATCTGCATGTGGACCGAAAGATTCAGGGAAAAAAGAAGAAAGTAAAGCAAAGAAAGATTACGATTTACTCGTTTGGGAAGATGATAAAAAAGGTGTTGGTTTAGAACCAGCAGTGAAAAGCTTTGAGGAAAAATATAAAGTAAAAGTAAAAGTTGTTGAAATGCAAATGACAGATCAAGTGAAGAAGTTACGCCTTGATGGACCAGCGGGGACGGGACCAGATGTTGTAACATTGCCACATGATCAAATCGGAAATGCAGTAACAGAAGGTTTACTTTCTGAAGTGAAAGCTGATGATGCTGTAAAGAGTAAATTTACTGATTCATCAATAGAAGCACAGACATATAACGGAAAATTATATGGTTTACCAAAAGCAATTGAGACACCAGTCTTTATTTACAATAAAAAACTAATGCCAAAAGCGCCAGAAACGATGGACGAGCTGTTTAACTTCTCAAAAGAATTTACGAAAGATGGCAAGTACGGATTTTTAGCATTAGGAGATAACTTCTACTTTGCTAATGCATTCATGGCAGGTATGGGTGGTTATGTGTTTGGTGAAAAAGATGGAAAGCCAAATGCAAGTGATGTTGGATTAAATAATAGCGGAGCAGTACAAGGTGCTGAGTATCTTCAAAAATGGTACAAAGAAAAGTTATTCCCGAAAGGTATTATCGGTGAATCTGGTGGACCTGCTGCTGATGGGCTATTTAATGAAGGAAAAGCAGCATCTATCATGAACGGCCCTTGGGCGTTCCAAGCAATGGAAAAGAACGGAATTGATTATGGCGTTGCTCCAATGCCGAAATTACCAAATGGTCAACCAATGAAAACGTTTGTTGGGGTTAAAGGATGGCATGTAACAAGTTTCTCTAAACAAAATGATTTAGCTACAAAGTTCACTGAATGGGTAACGAATGAAGAAAACGCAAAAATTCGATTTGAGAAGACGAAAGAAATTCCTCCAGTAAAAGCAGTAATGGAAGATCCAATTATTAAAGATAACGAAGCTGCAAAAGCAGTTGCAACACAATCTGAAAATGGAATTCCAATGCCAAACATTCCAGAAATGCAAGAAGTATGGAAACCAGCTGGAGATGCGCTTCAATTAGTTGTTACGGATAAAGAGGCACCAAAAGCAGCACTTGATAATGCAGTGAAGCAAATTAAAGGTAATATTGAGGCAAATCATAGTAAGAAAAAATAAGGTGAAATTCGTGCCTCTAATATGAGGGGCACGAATTCTCTCCCAAGAAAAAAGGGGGAAGGAACATGCAAACATCTATGGAACCAGCAAACGGCTTAAACGGTTCAAAACATAGGAAAATGGCAACCATGTTATCAATCATTCCAGGCGTGGGTCAAATGTATAATAAACAATTTGTAAAAGGTCTTATTTTTCTAGTATTAACAGGTTCATTTATTGTAGCCTTTGCTGATTTATTAAATATGGGATTATGGGGAATTGTAACGCTTGGTACAGAAGTTCCACGTGACCATTCTGTCTTTCTATTAGTAGAAGGAATCTTGGCACTCATTGTCATCGTGTTTGGACTCGGAATATATGCATTTAATTTATATGATGCATACCAAAACGGAAAGAAACGGGATATAGGAACACCGTTAAACTCTGTAAAAGAGCAATACCGTAATTTACTAGACCAAGGTTTTCCGTATTTAATGGTTTCACCAGGGTTTTTATTACTTATCTTTGTCGTTGTATTTCCAATCATTTTCGTAATTTTAATTGGATTTACGAACTATGATTTATATCATTCTCCTCCAGCTAAATTAGTAGATTGGGTAGGATTTAAAAACTTTATTGATATCTTTACATTACCGATGTGGAGAGAAACGTTTTTAAGTGTATTTTCTTGGACTGTCATCTGGACATTCGTTGCAACGACATTACAAGTTGCACTTGGTATTTTCTTAGCGATTATCGTAAATCAGCCTGGTATTAAAGGGAAGGCGATTATTCGAACAATCTTCATTTTACCGTGGGCGGTCCCAGCATTCGTATCTATTCTTGTTTTCTCTGGTATGTTTAATGAAACATTTGGAGCGATTAACAATCAAGTATTAGCTTTATTCGGAATTGAAAAGATTGCTTGGATGACAGATCCATTTTGGGCGAAGATTGCTTTAATTATGATTCAAACGTGGCTTGGATTCCCGTTCGTCTTTGCAATGACAACAGGTATACTGCAATCGATTCCAGGAGAATTATACGAAGCGGCTACAGTAGATGGAGCTACAGCTTGGCAACAGTTTCGTAAAATTACATTGCCACTTGTTCTATATGCAACAGCACCAATATTAATTACGCAATATACGTTTAACTTTAATAACTTTAGTATCATCTATCTATTTAACGGCGGAGGTCCTGCTGTAGCTGGACAAGACGCAGGTGGAACAGATATTTTAATTTCATGGATTTATAAGTTAACGATGACTTCCGCGCAGTACGGAAAAGCAGCAGCTCTTACAATGATCTTATCGTTAATCGTTATTACAGTTGCGTTATGGCAATTTAAGAGAACAAAATCATTCCAAGAAGAGGATATGATGTAAATGAATATTAAAAGACAAAAGATGTTACGTCTCTCATTAAGTTATCTCGTTATTTTCGTAATGTGTGCCATCATTTTCTATCCATTATTATGGATTATTGGCTCATCGTTTAATCTGGGTGATAGTTTATCTGGATCAAGTATTATTCCGCAAAATGCAACGCTAGATCATTATCGTAAGTTATTAGATTTAGAGAATAGTAATTATTTACTATGGTATAAAAACACATTAAAAGTAAGTGTTTTAACGATGATTTTTTCAGTGTTAGCAATTAGTTTTACTGCTTATGCATTTTCGAGATACCGTTTTGTTGGAAGAAAAAATGGTTTATTAACATTTTTAATTTTGCAAATGATTCCAAACTTTGCAGCGTTAATCGCTTTATACGTATTAGCACAGTTAACAGGATTAATTGATACACACCTTGCATTAATTTTAATTTATGTAGGCGGGGCAATTCCAATGAATACATGGCTTATGAAAGGGTATTTTGATACGATCCCGAAAGAATTGGATGAGTCAGCTCGTATGGATGGAGCAGGACATTTTCGTATTTTTTGGCAAATCATTATGCCACTTGCAAAGCCAATCGTAGCGGTTGTAGCGTTATTTACTTTCATCGGCCCATTTACAGATTTTATTTTAGCGAGTATTATTTTGCGCACACCAGAAAATTATACGTTAGCAGTTGGATTATATGAAATGGTGGCGAAGAAATTTGGGAATGAATTTACAACGTTCGCAGCGGGTTCCGTATTGATTGCAATCCCAATTTCAATTTTATTCCTATCACTACAAAAATACTTTATCTCTGGTTTAACTGCTGGAGGTACGAAAGGATGAAAAATGGGACATTATGTCCCATTTTTCTTTTCATCTTCCTATAAAACATTTTATAGGGAGATGAAAAGAGATTTGACATCCCATATGAAAAGAAGTGAAATAAATAGTATATTATAGTATAGGAAAAAAGAGCTCTATCCCTTACAATACATGGAGAGGGAGAATATGATAGGTTTTACAAGATAGAATCAATGAAAGTTTATGACTTCCCCTATTACTTGCAACGGGTGCAAGATGAAAATATATAAAATGGCAGAGAAGTGAAAGGAGGGGATTTTTATGACAGTTACAATTAAAGATGTGGCGAAGAAGGCGAATGTAGCACCATCTACCGTTTCTCGTGTAATTGCTGATAATCCAAGTATAAGTGAAAAAACAAAGCGTCGTGTTCGGAAAGTAATGAGTGAACTAGGGTATCATCCTAATTTAAACGCAAGAAACCTAGCTAACCAAACAACAAAAACACTTGGCCTTGTTATGCCAAGTTCTGCAAGTAAAGCTTTTCAAAATCCGTTTTTCCCAGAAGTTATAAGAGGGATTAGTTCGTTTGCACATGTGGAAGGGTATGCGCTTTATATGTCGACAGGTGAAACGGAAGATGAAATTTTTAATGGTGTTGTAAAGATGGTGCAGGGGCGCCAAATTGGTGGCATTATTCTTTTATATTCAAGAGAGAATGATCGGATTATTCAATATTTACATAAACAAAATTTCCCGTTCGTATTAATCGGGAAACCATATGATCGTAAAGAAGAAATTACATATGTAGATAATGACAATTATACAGCTGCAAGAGAAGTAGCAGAATATTTGATTTCATTAGGTCATAAACAAATCGCGTTCATCGGCGGTGGATCAGATTTACTTGTGACGAGAGATCGTTTGGCTGGTATGAGTGATGCTTTAAAATTAGCAGACATTGTATTGCCGAAAGAGTATATTTTACATTTTGATTTTTCAAGAGAAAGTGGTCAACAAGCCGTGGAGGAATTAATGGGGCTAAAGCAACCACCGACAGCAATTATGGCAACGGATGACTTGATTGGACTTGGTGTGCTAAGTGCACTTTCTAAAAAAGGATTCGTTGTACCGAAGGATGTTTCAATTGTAAGCTTTAATAATGCTTTATTATCAGAAATTGCGAGTCCTCCGCTTTCAACAGTTGACGTGAATATATATCAGCTAGGATATGAGGCAGCAAAAGCTTTAGTTGATAAAGTAGAGAATGCGGAGTCTACTGCAAAGTGTATCATTATTCCGCATAAATTACTGAAGCGTCAAACTTGCGATCATTATGCATAAAAAAAGCTAAGAGTTTAACTCTTAGCTTTTTGTTGTAGAAAGGCTTCTAAACGGTCACAGCCTTCTTTTAAAGTTTCAATACTATATGCATAGGATAAGCGAAGGTAGCCTTCACCATATTCAGAGAATGCTGTTCCAGGAACGACGGCAAGTCCAGCTTCTTTCACAAGATCAAGTGCAAAATCAAATGATGAAGATGTTAAATGGCCAACATATGGGAATAAGTAAAATGCACCTGTTGGCTTTTCAACTGTTAAGCCCATTTGAATGAGTCTATTATATACGTAATCACGTCGTTTTTTGTATTGATGACGCATCATTTTTGGTGCATCTTTAGCAGCTGTTAAAGCTTCAATTGCAGCATATTGAGCGATTGAAGTAGCGCACGTTACGTTGTATTGATGAACTTTTAATATATGCCCAGCTAAATAGTTTGGTGCGAATAATAGACCGATACGCCAGCCAGTCATAGAATGCGATTTTGATAAACCGTTAATGACGATAGTCTTTTCACGCATTTCTGGGAAATGAGCGATCGATGTATGTGTTTGTTCATATACAAGTTCGCTATAAATTTCATCAGAAAGAACGAAAATATTTTTATCTTTTAAAACATCTACAATATCCTGTAGTTCTTCTTTTGATAAAGTTACACCAGTTGGATTAGAAGGATACGGCAGTACGACGCATCTTGTTTTTTCTGTAATGGCCTTTTCCAGTGCTTCGGCTGTTAAACGGAAGCCAGTTTCACGAACATCGATAAAAATAGGTGTTGCGCCGCATAATCGAATAATCGGTTCGTACCCTGGATAAATAGGGGCAGGTAAAATGACTTCTGTTCCTGGCTCTAAAATCGTTCGAAATGCAACATCAATTGCTTCACTAGCACCGATTGTAACGATGGTTTCGTTTTCAGGTGAATAATGTAAATCATAGTTATCTTTTACAAAGTTACAAGCTGCCTTGCGTAACTCTAGTAAACCAGCGTTATGTGTATAGCTTGTATAATTTTCTGTAATAGCCCGTTTTGCCGCTTCTTTTACGAGAGAAGGTGTAGGAAAATCAGGTTGTCCAATTGTTAAAGAGATAAGATTATCATAGTTTTGAATCATGTTAGAGAATTGACGGATTCCAGAAATTTGGATGTCCTTTACTCTAGGGTTAATGAATTGTTCCATTGTATCTCCCTTTCTTCCGTTTGAAAATTAAGTTCATTTTAACATATTTTCTATCATTTCGCTTGCGTATATGGTATGTAGAAAGAGAGGAATAATAGAAAAAAGCCGCTGTAAGCGACTTTTTAATATCCGTATTCCCAATCTATTTCATCTTCATTCCAAAGTACAGAGGATACTTTGCCAAGGTGAACAACTGATTCATTCACAGCGCATGTGCAATTTTCTTCTCCTGTTTTATGCTGTAACTCTTCATACACTGATTTTTCAACGTTTTCTAGAACGACCAAATTTTCTTCTTTTAAAACAAGCGTAGTACCCGCCATATTTATCTTCCTCCTACTAAAATAATGATCACTTATTTGTAAACATAGATAGTATGGATTATATGCTGTATTTTGCTATAGTTGTCCGTCTTATGAAGTATTTTTTATTTTCTTTGTAATCCGTATTCATTGTATACTGTCGGGCAGAAATTTGGTACAGGGTTTACATTCATTTCGAAAATCTGTAACAATTATTATGTGTTGTTAACAAAGAATTAACAAATATGTTAAGAAAAATCAAAATTTTAAAACAAACAAACCTGTAAAATGATATAATCATATCAAAATACATATAGGGGATGAGAGGCTATGGAGCTTATCCGTGATTTAATGATCCAAATTGCAATCATTATTTTGCCACTATTTTTATACGAAGCGATTCGTTTAAATCGTTATCAAGAAATGCCTCCGAAGCCGAACCGCTACTTTATTATGTTTTTATCTAGCATTACACTCGTTCTCTCTATGACATATTCTATTTGTTTTGGGGACGTTTGCGGGTATAACTTTCACCCAATCCCAATTGTTAGTGGTTTTTTATATGGTGGGATTGTTGGTTTAATCCCGGCCGTTATTTTTGTTATCTATGAATGGGCGCTAAAGGGCATAAACCTTCTTCCAGTCATAGAAGTAATATTTCTATTGATAGTTCCATTATTTTTATCAAAGAAATGGTCTCTATTTTCAAGGGATAAGAAGCTAATTTTAGCATTTATGATTTCATCATTGTACGTACTTGTTTCTTTAGTGATTGGTATGATTAACGTTCTGTTAGAAACGGGGTTTACACCATATGTTTCACACTTATATAGCGGATATATATTTGCTTCGCTTATTATGGTTATGACAATGGTATTTCAGGTGTACTTAACAGAATATTTAAATGAAAATGCAATACTACGTACAGAGATGCAAAAGTCAGAGAAACTTAATATTGTAAGTGAGTTAGCAGCAAGTGTTGCACATGAGGTTCGAAATCCGCTCACTGTTGTTCGTGGTTTTATTCAATTGCTAGAAAGTACGGAAGATGTGAAGAACAAGGATTATATGCGTCTCGTATTAGCTGAATTGGACCGGGCAGAACAAATTATTTCAGATTATTTAAATTTAGCAAGGCCACAAATTGAGAAAAAAGAACATATTTGCTTATCAGCTCAATTAATAGAAATGACGACTCTTATGTCATCATTTGCAGCGATGCAAGGTGTATATTTGCAAGTTGAGATTTCTGAAAGTCTTTATACGATCGGTGATAAAACGAAATTGAAGCAAGCCATTATGAATGTTGTTAAAAATGGTATTGAAGCAATTCAAGGAAATAAAGGATATTTAAAAGTAACGGCTATACAAAAAGATGAAACGATTGTAATAAGAGTTAAAGATAGTGGTGTTGGAATGACGAAAGAACAATTAGCAAGGCTCGGACAACCGTATTATTCTTTAAAAGAAAAAGGGACAGGATTAGGACTAATGGTAACATTTAGTATTTTACAAGCGCATAATGGTACGCTGGAATATAAAAGTGAAAGTGGGAAAGGAACTGAAGCGATTATTATATTGCCAGCTGTAAGAAATAAGGAATAAAAGTTACCGATAGAAGGTAACTTTTTATTTTATATTAGAAAAAATATATTATGCTATTCAGTTGTTTTTTCTTGTTTTGTTCGGCTAAATAAACTTCTAAATGATTGGAAAAAGCTTTGTTCTTTTGAAGCGGCGACTAATCTTTTTGTTTCTTGAATTTCGCGAATTACTTGCATAAGTTGTGCATCACGGTTGCTATCTTTATTATAAATTTGATTTACGAGTTTATTCATTTTTTCTTCTTGTTTAGATTCTCGTTTATACATATGATTCATTAATAAGTCCATCTTTTCTTTTTGCAGAGCATCTGTTTGAGCGGCATGATCCACTAACTCTTGTAGCATTTTTTCCTGAGATCCTTCTTTTACATAAACTTGTTGCATCAACTCATCTAGCTTTTCATCTTTTAAACGATTTTGGGTAATAAGGGTAGAATTTTGATGAATAATGGCTTCATTTAGTTGAGCGAGCATTTCAAGTTTTAACATGAATTCCTCGAAGTTGCGCCCATCTTCTTTTTCTTTCGGTTGTATTTCTTGCGTATTTTGTATAACTGGTACAGGTGGGGCCTCTTTTTCTTTTAAAATAATTGGTATCGTTTCTGAAATATCTTCCTGCAATGTAGCAGCTCTTTCATGTATAGATTTCAATAGTTTTAAATCATCAAGTTTATAAATACGAGCATCAGCTGTTTTGGAAATTATATAACCATGTTCTTCTAACAGTTGACTATATTTGCGGACTATATGTTTTGGGATGCCTGTTTTATTCGTCACATCTTTCGTTTTATAGGTAGCTTCCATAATATTTCCTCCCCAAAAAGTATCGTATATATCATTTCAATCTTTTATGAGGACTTCCTTTGAAAAAGAATGTCGGAAGGTTATTAGTTTTCTACAGCATTAGTGAAAAGATGAAGAAAAATGAGAGTTTTTGGCGGAATGGCGAAGAAGAGCTAAAATAATGTCTGAAAACATATACAGGAGAAGTTTGTTATAATAACTGAGGAAAAGAAACTGGTAGAATCATGGAGGTATACATGAAGCAATTAAAAGGTATTATCATTTCAATTATTGCAATTCTTTCTATTGTAGTAGCGGTGTATGAAGTGCTTGTTCCAGAGGAAACAAGTATTAAAAAAACAAATGCGTATGATCAAGTTCTAGAATTTCCGAAAGATCGATACCCAGAGACAGGGAAACATATTACGGATGCTATAAAAGAAGGGCATTCAGAAGTGTGTACAATCGACCGTGGTGGCGCTGCGGATAGAAGAAAATTATCGTTAGCTCCATACCCATCAAAAAAAGGGTATGATCGTGATGAATGGCCAATGGCGATGTGTAAAGAAGGCGGAAAAGGAGCGCACATCGAATATATAAGTCCAGCAGATAATCGCGGAGCAGGCTCTTGGGTAGGAAATAAGTTAGATAAATACCCAGATGGTACGCGTGTAAAATTTGACGTAAAGTAGTAGTTGTATATTTCATAATGAAGGAGGAGGGAAACGATGGAGTTAACAATTTCGTATTCGCAATTAATGTTGATGAACTATGACGGTGATCAGCCTTACGTTGACTGGACGGATGAAGATTTTGAGAGAGGTTATGCGAAGACGGATGGAACTGTTATTTTTGAAGCACTTTCTGATTATACTTGTGAAGTAAAAGTGACCCCAGGGAAACATATTGAGAAAGAAGAAGTAATTAGAACGGTTACAGTTCCTTTTACAGTTGAAAATGAATGTATCGTTGTAACAAGTATTCTTTCAAATAAATTTCAAATTCCTATTCCAAATGGAGAGTATACGGTTGTATTACAGGCAACACCCCTTGAAGAACCAACGGATGATGAATTATATAAAATACAATATGAATTCTTTTTTGAAAGTAAAGAATAAAGAATGGGGTATTCTCAAAAAGGATACCCCATTTTTATTATGCGTTTGTTTTTAGCAAGGAACGAGCGTCTTTTGCCGCTTGCACCATGTGCTCTAAAGCTGGAATAACTTCTTCTGTTCTTCTCGTTTTTAAACCACAATCAGGATTAATCCAGAAATATTTAGGATCGCATACTTTTAAAGATTGTTCTACGATTTTATACATTTCATCTTTACTTGGTACACGTGGGCTATGAATATCATATACACCTAGACCGATGCCTTTTTCATATGTTGTATGTTTTAATGTATCAATAAATTCACCGTGACTTCTTGATGTTTCGATAGAAATCACATCTGCATCTAATGCGCGAATCGCATCAACGATATCTTCGAAGTTACTGTAACACATATGAGTATGAATTTGTGTTTCATTTGCTACAGATGAAGTGGCTAAAAGGAAGGATTGTACTGCCCATGTAATATAAGCGTCCCAATCTTTTTCTTTTAGTGGCATTCCTTCACGAAGTGCTGGCTCATCGACTTGAATTACTCGAATTCCGGAAGATTCAAGTAGTTCAATTTCATGACGAAGAGCTAATGCAATTTGATATGAAACTTCTTTTCTTGGAATGTCATTTCGAACGAAGGACCAATTTAAAATCGTAACAGGTCCAGTTAACATGCCTTTTACAACTTTCTCTGTTAAGCTTTGTGCATAAACAGTTTCCTTAATAGTCATTCCGTTAATAAAGGCTACATCACCATAAATAACAGGTGGTTTTACGCAGCGGGAACCGTATGATTGCACCCAACCGTTTTTAGTGAATGAGAAACCAGCAAGGCGTTCACCAAAATATTCGACCATGTCAGTTCTTTCAAACTCACCATGTACAAGAACATCAAGACCAATTTCTTCTTGGTAACGAATCCATTTTTCTGTCTCTTTTTCAATAAATTGTTCATATTGTTCATTTGAAATAACACCGTTACGCCATTCTTTTCGCGTTTGGCGAACTTCAGTTGTTTGCGGGAAGCTACCGATAGTTGTTGTTGGTAACAACGGTAACTTCAAAGCAACTTGTTGCAATTCATATCGTTTTTCAAATGGAAGAGGTCGTGAAAAATCTTCTTCTTTTAGTGCTGTTCGTGCTGCTTTGACATCTTCTCGGTTACGTGCAGCAGATGAACGAATTGTATGATGTACATTTCGATATGTTTCCAGCTCATTACGAATGCTTTCTGTACCTTGAGTTAGAGCGGAATGAATAAGAACTAACTCTTCTAATTTTTGATTTGCAAATGCCAACGCGTCAAATAGCTCAGTCGATAAGTGAGTTTCTTCTGTTTTATCGATTGGCGTATGCAATAAGCTACAAGAAGGCTGAACGATGAAGTTTTTCGTTTGGACTTGTTTTTGTAACGTTGTAAATAACGTAAGAACTTCATCAAGATCGGCTCTCCAAATGTTACGGCCATCTATACAACCAACAGCTAAAGTTTTATCAGCTGGGAATCCATATTTTGAAATAGCATGTAGATTACCTTCTTTACCATGAATGAAATCTAATCCAATATTTGATACTGGGAATGTAATGATTTCTTCATAGTTTTCTTCTACACTATCAAAATATGTTTGTAAAAGAAGATTCGCATTTGGAACTTCTTTACGAATAGCTTCATAAATTTCTTTTGCTTGTTGAACTTCTTCTTTCGTTAAAGAAGCGAAAATCGGTTCATCAACTTGAATGATTTGTGCACCAGCTGCATGTAGTTCTGAAAGCAGTTGTACGTAAGGTGCAACTAACTGTTTTAAAATAGTAGCAAATTGCTCTTGTGTATAGCCTTTAGCTAATTTCAAGAAAGTATATGGTCCTAAAATAACAGGTTTTCCATCTACTCCTAATTCTTGTTTTGCCTCTTCGTATAAGCGAAGTGGACGATTATCTTTTAAAGAGATTTGTAATCCCTCTTCATATTCTGGAACGATATAATGATAGTTTGTGTTAAACCATTTTGTCATTTCGGAAGCTACGTGATCTTTAGAGCCACGCGCCATTGCGAAATATACATCAAGGTAAGATGTAAACTGAGAAAAACGTGATGGGATAAATCCTAGCATATAAGCAGTATCCAAAACGTGATCGTAATATGTAAAGTCGCCAATTGGAATAAGTTCAATCCCTTTTTCTTGCTGTGCTTTAACGTGTTGAAGACGAATTTCTTTCATTGTTGTTAAAAATTGTTCTTCATCAATTTTATTAGACCAAAAAGCTTCCAATGTTTTTTTCCACTCTCGTTGTAGTCCGATACGTGGATAACCTAAGTTACTTGTTTGAATTGCCATTTCAAATTCCTCCCTAATTGAAAGTAAGCATTTCCGTTTACTAGGAAATACCTATAACAAAAAGCATATAGGCATAGAAAATAAGCCTTCCTTTTTGTTTTAACACCTCATCATCATCCGTGAATCTATCAGTGTTGTTAAAACAGGCAGGTCTCCTGACTTATGCTTCATATGATTTCTTTCACCTTCCCGTTTTCACAGTGGCATTAAAAAGAAATCTCAGCATTTACAGTGGCGGGACCGTGTTGGAGTTTCACCAAGCTTCCCTTTTAAACACGAAACAAACTGTTCGTGTACCCATTTTCCTTTTGAAAGGAATTTAACAAGCGATATGATATTGAAACAAATTCTAACACAATTTTTGGAATTTTGTCTACTGTTTTGAAATAAGAAAATTCTAAAGTTTTTTATTTTAATTATTTGTATTTTTCTGATTTTTTAGAGTGAAGAAACATGAGGAAAATTGAAATAAAGTGCAATTAAATTTATAAAGAAATGGGTACCTATACATACATAAGATGCCAGTTATGTTATTAAATAATTGGTTTATCTTATATAGAAAATTAAACAAGCATAACCCCAACCTAAATTAGAATGGGGTTATACTTGTTTTAGACTTTGAAATAAAATAACTATATTGTCATTTTACAGTTTCTATTTTAAAAGTTTAATCCGTATCTATATCAATTTCTGAAAGTCGCCCGGCAACAGCATCTGCAAGAAGGGTGTTTAACCATTGCAATTCGACTGTAATATGTTCAATAACGCTTTGCAAAATATATCGCTGTGCACGTGGGATGTGTCCTTTGCTACTATCATATATAGTTTGCATATTATGTAAATATTGAATGGTGTCATTTTTCTTTTTTTCTAAAATAGGAACTAACTCTTCATCATTACCAAAATGAGTGAAAGAGAGTGCCGAATAAATCGGTTTATATATTTGATTTTTTGCCTCGAATTGTTTTAATAGTAATGTGTGAAATAACCGCTTACCTTCGTCTGTTATATGAAAAATTGTTTTATCTGGTCTATTTGTATCTCGAACAATAGTTGTAACACGAATTGCCCCTTGTTTTTCTAATTGCTCAAAGGCATAGTAAAGTGATCCTTTTGCATATTTAATGTAACAGTCCATTTGTCGTTCTTTCATTATGTGCTGCACTTCATATGGATGTTTATCTCCTTCGAGTAGTAAGCCGAGAATGACTAATTTCATGCTCATGCTGTCTCAACTGCTACTAAAAATATAGACAAATGTATATTCTTAGAGTATTCCTGCTTCTACGTGCCCTGCCTTGCTAATCACTTGCTACTACAGTTTGCTGTGACACTCCACAGGCGTAAATTCCGATGTAGCCCACCGTACATATATACAAACTATTTACGTTAGTATTGTATATTCTTTTGCTTGTAAAAGGTTGATCGCTGCGTTCAAATCTCTATCCATTACATTGCCACATTCACATGTATATACTCGGTCAGATAGCTTTAAATCCGCTTTCTTTTGACTGCAACATGAGCATAACTTTGACGATGGATAAAACCGGTCTACTTGACGTAATTCAATTCCATATTCCTCACATTTCGTCAAAAGCCACGTTTTAAAAGTAAAAAAAGACTGCTTGGCAATTGTTTTAGATAAATGTTTATTCTTCATCATACCTTTCACATTCAAATCTTCCACTGTAATAAACGTTGGTTTGGTTTTCACCACATTCGTTACAATAGACTTTACATATTCTATTCGAATATTCGCTAATCGAGCATGCAACTTTTGCACTCTAAGAACATTTTTATCTATATTCACTCTTTTATTAGTAACAGATTTTTCACCTCTTTTTTTTAGATTTTCAAATTTACGTGCTAAAGAGCGTTGTTCACGTTTTAACCGTTTTTCTATCTTTTTTACTTTTATTGTTTTGTTGATGTTTTCATGAACGATACCATCGCTACGTGTAGCAAAATCCTTCACTCCTAAATCAATCCCTAGACCTATTTTATTGAGTGCTAACTTTGTTGCCATTTCTTCCAATTCGCAAAGTACAGATACAAAATATCTTCCTTTTGGGTTTCGGTAAGCAGTTAAAACACCTTGATTGTCCCACCTTTGCAATGTCTTAACAGAGACATTAAGCATTTCTGAAAATTCTTTTGGTTTATATTGTTTCATAATTACTTTTTTGCTATATATGCACACTTTTGTCTATGTTTTTGTTTACTGTTTCTTTCTCCTGTATATAGAAACTTGATCCCGATTGGTGAGGGATAATAACCAGTAGGAATGGTTCCTTACTGATCAAAGATTTACTTTATATATTATAAACGGCATACCCTTTTTCATAAAGGGTATGCCGTTTCTTTTTTCTATACTAACTTACCTGCTTTTGTTTTTGTTTCGTTTTTGGTCCTGTAAAAAGACGCTCATTTCCCATAAGTAAAATGCAAATAATACTTAGTACAGCCGGGATCAGTGCCCAGAAGAATGTACTGGCAATAGATGTAGCTAGAGCTTCTTTAATACCAGTTAATATTTCAGTTGGTATTTTATCGGTAGCACCTGGTGATAATAAGAAACTTGTGTCTCCACCCTTTGGAGCTAATTTTGCTAGTTCAGGTGGGAAGAGAGTGTTTAGTTTATCTGTAAAAATATGATTTTGAATTGTACCGAAAATTGTTACACCAAGAGTCATACCGAGTGAACGGAAAAATGAGTTTGTTGATGTAGCAGAACCACGGTCTCTCATTTCTAATTTGTGAATCGAAGACATACTTAAAACTGAGAATGAGAAACCAACACCAAGTCCAGCGAGAACCATAAATAGTGTTACGAGTAGGCGAGGTGTGTCCATTGTTAAAGTGCTTAGTAAATAAATGCCAAGAACGAAGAAAACGCCAGATGCCATCATAATGTTACGATAACTTGTTCGAGAAGCTAACTGTCCACCCGTTTGACTTCCAATTACAGAGCCAATCATCATAGGTGTTAAAATTAATCCAGCATTTGAGGCTGAACCACCGAGAACACCTTGAACGAAGATTGGGATATAAACTGTACAGATGATAAAAGCGGCACCATAGAAAAAGGCAACACCTTGGCTAGCTGCGAATAAAGGTTTTTTAAATAGATGGAAAGAAATGATAGGCTCGGTTGCTTTTCGTTCTACGAAGAAGAAAATAATAAGCATAATAACAACTGTTGTAAATAAGCCGATAATCACAGTGGAATCCCATGCGTATTCTTTACCACCAAGTTCTAATGCGAACATTAAGCAAACGATACTAATAACAAGTGTAATAGCGCCAGCCCAATCAATTTTTTGTTTTCTAAATTCTAGAGATTCACTATAATATTTCGTAATGAAGAAGAAGGAGATAAGTCCTAATGGAATATTAATATAGAAGACCCAGTGCCAACTTATATAGTCTGTAATATAAGCACCTAATAAAGGGCCGAATACACTAGATGTTCCGAAAACAGCACCGAATAGCCCTGTCATTTTTCCGCGCTTTTCTGGTGGGAATATGTCGTACATAATAGTGAAGGCGATAGGCATAAGAGCTCCGCCACCAATTCCTTGAATTGCTCTATAAATACTTAATTGCTCAATACTAGATGCTGTTCCACAAAGTGCAGAACCGAACAAGAAAAGAATAAGGCCACCAATATAAAAGCGTTTCCGTCCGTACATATCAGAAAGTTTTCCGAAGATAGGCATTCCTGCCATTGTTGCTACCATATATGCAGACGTGACCCAAACGAACTTGTCAAATCCCCCTAGGTCTCCAACGATTGTTGCCATTGCTGTTGCAACGATTGTATTATCCATTGCCGCCATTAAAATACCAAGTAGTAAACCCGCAACAACAAATTTTGTCTTGCTGGAGTCTTTTTTTGATAATTGAGATTCCAAAGATAATCCTCCTTTAATAATAAGTAAACTATATTAAGTTTTGAGTGCAGCGCATAAAAATTATAAATATATTTTTAAAAATCAATTTACACAAGTGCACTGACAAAGCCATAAAGAATATTATAGTCAAGTTTGACTAAAAGGCAAACTTTTTCTTCCGTCAAAATATTCTGTTGTATGGACAGCGAAAGAGTGAGTAATACTTAGTATTGGTAAAAAGTCAATGAAGGAAATTGTAAAAAAATATTTCAGTAAGAATACCTGCTGTTAACAGATGAAAAATGGTTTTTTCTTTACTTTGTCGAATAGGATAAAAGGAAGAGTAATAACTATATATCGTTTGTAACGAGCTTTATTAATATTGTGTAGAGAGGCAGAATAAGGTCGTATGGATATGATGCATCTGAAATGGGGTGAATATTATTATGAAAATATGGAAACGAATTCCGGATCAAGGAAGGCGTTCAATACCGCTACAACCGGTATTATGGATTGATGGCTCAAAAAAGGAAAATGAATGTCCTAACGTAGCAGTTACATTACAAATCCGTAGTATGTATAAAGAAAAATTTTCATATGAACTGACCTATGATGTAAACGACATACTTATTATTCGAATTGAAGTTGAAAATAAAGGAATGGAAATGATTTCACGAGTTGTAGTAAGTCATATGATTCGAGATTATTTTGCCTATATTCCAAATTCATTAAAGGTTGATAAGGGGATGAGCGAGTTTCTGTTCCAGCTTGTAAGGTGGAGAATCGATAATTTATTACCAAATGAGAAGGTAGAATTAATTTGTAAAATAAAAGCAAATAAAGATAAAGAACTCAAAAACACACTATTTCAGGCTACATATACATTTCAATATAACGGAGTATCATATGGTCCGTTGCAAACAAATGAAGTTGTTGTACGGCAATGATAAAAAGGAACCTGTATGAAAGGTTCCTTTTTGATTCCCTTTTTTGTTCGATCCATATTTACAATAGCGTCGATTTGATTGTATGTAATGAAGTTTACTCCGAAAGAATTAAATAGTAATTTTAGCGACTACAGAAACCCCGATAGTAAACGTATAATATCTGATAGATTTTTCTTTTGTAGCATGTAGGTCACCATATTTCTAAAATGATGCATGGCATATATATGAAATAGAATAGAATAGAAATGGTAGACAAGCTTAAGCGGAAATGTACACTCAATATGTACATTTTTTATTTTGTAGAAAAACATAATTGTTATAGAAACATATATTGGTATAGAAGGGAGGTGAAGTATGAAACATAAAGGGAAAATTAGTGGATTATTACTTGGGAATACAGTGGCAGTTACAGAATGGATTGCGCTTCAGGATGTAATTACAAAACTGGATTCGCGATCATTTTATACCGTCTTTATTATTTATATATTGCAAATGATACTCAGCTATTATTTTGGACATTTGTATGATAAAAAAGCGAGTGGGCGTATGGATACGGAAGTAGGAGGAATGGCAAGTAATGATTTTGTAGTTGATTTTTTTGAGAAAGTAGCTGCTTTATCAGAACGAGATTCTCATAATATTACAGTGTACATTCTTTCTGTGAAAGAATGGAAAGGGCTAAAAGAAACAGTGCAAGAAAAAAAATTGGAGGTGTTAGTACAAAAATTGGAGAGCACGATTGTAAAGACACTTCGTAAAGGCGATGTCGTTACGAAGTGGGATGAAAATAAGTATGTGATTGTGGCGATTGATAACGGACATGAAAAGTCGACAATAACAAACCGATTAATGAAAAATATTGAAAGTGAAATAGAAAATGGTTTGTTAAGTATGACTCTATTATTTGGGGCTGCTAGCTATCCTATAGAAGGAAAAACGTTTGAAGAATTGTTAAGAAAGGCACAAAATCAATTGTACCAGCATAGAAATTTGTAAAAAAATAAGTGAAATTTTGATTTGAAGAAATATGATATGAAGAAGTTTTTATTGTAACATTTTTTTGTAATAAAAGTCTTTAAAAATATATGAAATAGGCATATAATTATGATGGATGTGTCAATGCATTTTGCACAATGTGTTTCATTTTAAAAGTGTAGAGGAAAGTATACTCTACACTTTTCCTTTTTAGGGAATGGCAAGAATAATTGTAAGTTGTTGCAAGATAGCATTTATACTGTGTAAAATGAACGAAGAGATTATTTGATAGAAAGCGGGAAAGGGAATGATAGAATGATAGACGTGTGAGAACAACGAACATCTTTTATCAGGTGAATGATTACTGTTGTTCTTCAAATTATTATGGTTGTGATGAATTCCGTTGTACTTTTGTGTAATACATAATATCAATAGGTTTTAAAAAGTGCCAAGTAAAAGATGGATATGGAACTGCTATTTAGTTCAAAAACGGAAAATGTAATTTCAAGTAATACAATTTGTACAAGCATTATAAACAATATGAATGATTTTCGTGAAAAAGGTGCGAGTGTGGAGTTTATAGAAGGTTATATAATTTCATAGCTTTTTACACGATGATCGTATATAAGTAGGAGGAAAAAGATGTTGAAATATAGTAAATTAGCAATTGTAACTGCATTATCAATGACTTTACTAGCGGGTTGTTTCGGGCCGAAACCAGAAGAGGAATTATATGTTGCATTTGAAAATGCTGCAAAGCAAGAAAAAACAATGTTTGAAGATGCAAAAAAACTTGAAACTTTAGAGAAAGAGGGACAAGAATTATATAACCAGATTGTTCAAGAAGGAAAAGATAATAATCAAACTGTTAAGGAAAAACTAAACCAAGCAGTGAAAAATACAGATGAACGAGAAAAAGTGCTTAAAAAAGAAAAAGAATCTTTAAATAAGGCACAAGAAGAAGTGAAATCGGCAGATACATATGTGAAGAAAATTGAAGATAAGAAATTGAAAGATCAAGCGGATAAAGTGAAAAGCACATATGAGAAACGACATGATTCATTTAACAAAATGTATGATAGCTATAATAAATCGTTAAAACAAGAAAAAGAATTATATACAATGTTACAAGATAAAGGTACGAAATTAAAAGATATTAGTGAAAAAGTAAAAGTAGTAAATCAGTCTTATAAAGATATTGAATCAGAAAAAGACAAGTTTAATGAATTTACGAAGTCTTATAATACAGAAAAAATTGCTTTTTATAAACAAGCAAATATTAAAATTAAAGAAGAGAAAAAATAAAACAGTTTGGCCTACAATTGGCCAAACTGTTTTATTTTTTTGTATAGGTACGACTATACCATGGGACAGGTTCACTTAATTTCTTTTCTTGTTTTAGCGCTTCAGGACCAATATAATCTTGAAGTGTTTTTTTTGCTACTGTTAAAGATAAGGTTGTTTTCGGATTTCGATAGGAGGATTCAAGATGACCGAGATGTGGTAGGATTCGAAAATCTTCTTTTGTAGGAGGAATATGGAAAAAGTAATCACCTAAACGTATAAGAACATCAGATTGTTGTTGGCTAAAACGTGGATTTCTAGAGAAATGTAATCCTTCTTTAATAGCTTTTTTTTCAGTAATTAAGCGTTCTAAAGCTGTCTTTTTTAACCAGTATAAATACTTCGGATTAGTTGCAGCTTTAGCATGACGATTCACAACGAAAATAGATTGAGCTAGTCGATTAATAGAATGTTGGTTTTGTAATTGAGATTGTGGTTGTGAAGGTTTCATATTAAATCTCCTTTCAATTTTTCATTATTATACCATAAGTAAAAGCGATTTTTATTATATGCAAAAAGTGATTGTATATATTTTCAATATTAAAGCAATATTGTTACAAAAAACAACTATTTTGTATAATAGTAATAGAATGTGTTTTAGAAATTTGATAATGAAAGAGTGAGAAGTTTGAAAGAAATATTAAAACAGCAATATGCCATTATAGATATTGGATCTAATACAATGCGTTTAGTTATTTATGAAAAGCAAAACGGAGGTTTTTATAAAGAGATTGAAAATACGAAAGTGGTTGCAAGGTTAAGGAATTACTTAGTCGATGGTGTGTTGATTGAAGAAGGAATAGAGGTATTGTTACAAACATTATTTCAATTTCAAGAAAGTACACGATTCCATCAGTTGCGCCATGTACTTTGTGTTGCAACAGCAACAATTAGGCAGGCTGAGAATCAAGAGGAAATTAAAAAACTTGTTGAAGGACAAACAGACTTTACTCTTAGAGTATTATCAGAATATGAAGAAGCACGTTACGGCTATTTAGCAGTTATGAATTCAACTTCGTTCTCTGAAGGAATTACAGTAGATATTGGTGGAGGAAGTACGGAAGTTACATACTTTCGAAATAGAGAGATTTTAGAGTATCATAGCTTTCCTTTTGGAGCACTTTCTTTAAAGCAGTTTATTAAAGAGGACATACCTACTGAAGAAGAGTTGGAAAAGATTCGAACGTACTTAGAATATCAATTTCGAACATTACCATGGTTAATTGATAAGAAGTTGCCTCTTATTGCAATTGGTGGTAGTGCGAGGAACTTAGTGAAAATTCATCAAAATTTAATTTGTTATCCTATAGCAGGGGTACATTTATATAAGATGAAAGAAGAAGATATTAAAAATGTGAAAGAAGAATTAGAAGCATTGGCGTTCATAGAACTTCAAAAATTGGAAGGATTGGCAAAAGATCGAGCAGATACAATTGTTCCAGCAGTCGAAGTATTTCATACGCTTGTTAATGTTATAGAGGCGCCATCATTTGTATTAAGTAGAAAAGGATTACGAGAAGGTGTTTTCTATGAAGAGTTGACAAAAGATTTGGGGATTTCATATTATCCGAACGTGGTCGAAGAAAGTTTGTATTTATTATCACATGAATATGAAATGGATATGGAATTTGTAATGCAGCTTATTAAACATGGAAGATTGATTTGTCAACAACTTGAACAAACAGGGCTGATTTCTATGTCAGTAAAAGACTGGGAAGTATTCCATCAAGCAGCGAAAGTATTTAATATAGGCAAATATATAGACGAAGAAGCGAGCCGCTTACATACGTTTTATTTATTAGCGAATAAAACAATTGATGGTATGATGCACAAAGAGCGAGTAAGATTAGCGCTTATTGCGTCTTATAAATCAAAAATGTTATTCAAACAACATTTGTCACCATTTGAAGGATGGTTTGATAAAAATGAACAAAAGAAAATTCGCCTTTTAGGGGCTGTTTTACAATTTTCAGCAGCTTTAAATATAAGACAAAGGTCGCTTGTTGAATCAATATCTATAACAGAAAGTAAAGAAGGATTAACATTTGAAATTGTATGTGAACAATCGGCGTTAGCGGAAAAAGTGCAAGCTGAAAAGCAGAAGAAACAGCTAGAAAGAGTATTGAAAACAAATATTAACTTATTATTTAAATTAAAGCATTGAGTTGTACGGATGTCTTTACAAAAAATTTACACTTTATAATATTGTAATTTGCTAAAATGAAAGTAACTAAATTATAGTAAAAAAGTTTCAAGGGGAAGTGTGAAGAGAATGGAATTATCGAAGGGGAATATAGTAAATTTAAATGATACAGCTTATTACAACAATCGAGAGTTAAGTTGGTTAGCATTTAATGAACGTGTACTACAAGAAGCACAAGATGAAACGAATCCACTCTTAGAAAGATTAAAGTTTATTAGCATTTTTAGCTCAAATTTAGATGAATTCTTTATGGTACGCGTGGCAGGATTGAAGGATCAAGTGAGTGCCGGTTTTAACCAACCAGAAAATAAGGCCGGCTTAACACCAAAAAAGCAACTAAATAAAATTGCGATAAAAGCACATGAATTAATGACCGTACAGTATGGTACGTTTAAAAATTATGTGTTGCCAGCGCTGGAGTTAGAGGGGATTGAGCGTTTAACATTCCATGATTTGACGAAAGAACAGAGAGAATTTATAGAAGAGTATTTTGATGAACAAATTTTCCCAGTCTTAACACCTGTTGCTATCGATGCATATCGTCCATTTCCGATGTTATTAAATAAAAGTTTAAATTTAGCTACTCTTTTATATGATGAGAAACAAGTGGAAGAAGAAAACCGCACGAAGTTAGGAATTGTACAAGTTCCTTCACTACTGGAACGTTTCATATTTTTACCGAGTGAAGGACAAAAGCATAAATTTATTTTATTAGAAGACGTAATTAGTAGTTTTACTCATAAATTATTTACAGGATATAAAGTATCATCTGTTACTCGTTTCCGTATTACACGCAATGCGGATTTAACAATTCACGAAGAAGGTGCGAGAGATTTATTAAAGGTAATTGAAAAAGAATTAAAAAAGCGTAAGTGGGGAGCTGCTGTACGTTTAGAAGTTGGCAAAGAGCATATTGATGAAAGAGTATTAGCATTATTATATGAGGTGTTGGAAGTAAAGGATGAAGATGTGTATATAATGGATGGACCGTTAGATTTAACATGTCTATTTTCTTTATATAAAAAACTAGCTCCTTTATATGAGCATCTAGTATATCCGGCTCTTATTCCGCAACGGCCTCAAGACTTAGGGGATGCAGAAGATGTATTTGAAAAAGCGATTGAGCATGATATTTTATTACATCATCCCTTTGAATCGTTTCAGCCAGTAGTTGATTTTGTTCGTGATGCGGCAGACGATCCGAATGTACTTGCAATTAAACAAACATTATATCGAGTAAGTGGGGATTCGCCGATTATTCAGGCGCTAAAGGTAGCGGCTGAAAAAGGGAAGCAAGTGACAGTATTAGTTGAATTAAAGGCAAGATTTGATGAAGAAAATAATGTGCATTGGGCTAAAGAATTAGAACAGGCGGGATGTCATGTTATTTACGGTGTAAGTCATTTGAAAACACATAGTAAAATTACACTAGTTGTAAGAAGAAAAAACGGAAAAATCGAAAGGTTCGTACATCTTGGGACTGGAAATTATAATGATGCAACCGCAAAGCTATATACCGATTTTGGCTATATTACATCGCGAAAAGACTTTGGGGTCGATGCAACAAATTTCTTTAATTATTTGAGTGGTTATACAACAAAACCGCATTTTCATCATTTATCGGTTGCGCCATTTGATATAAGAGAGCAATTTATCGATTTAATAAATGAAGAAATTCGTTATCATAGGCAATATGGAAATGGATATATCATTGCTAAAATGAATTCGTTAACTGATAAACCACTCATTAAAAAAATGTATGAAGCATCACAAGCTGGAGTAAAGGTAGAGCTCATCGTTCGAGGAACATGCTGCCTACGACCTGGTATTCCAAATGTAAGTGAAAATATTCGGGTAGTTAGTGTTGTCGGGAGATATTTAGAACATAGCCGTATTTATTATTTCCATCATAATGGAGAAGAGAAAATATATTTATCTTCAGCTGACTGGATGACAAGAAATATGGAGAAACGTGTAGAAATATCTTTCCCGATATTAGATATTGAAATGAAGGCACGAATTAAGGCGATTTTACAGCTTACTTTAGCTGATAATGTGAAAACACGTGAACAAAATAAAGACGGTGACTATTATTATGTTATTAATAATGGGGCAGAAGAGATTGATAGCCAAGTGAAGTTATTTAAGATGGCGTATCAAAACACAGATGCCGAATAATGAGAATAAAGTAAAAACCTCTTTTTAAAAAGAGGTTTTTACTTTGTTCTCTACTTATTGTATGTTCTCAAAATAGAAGCATGCGTAGAGAGAATAGTTTTTATTGTAAGCATGTTAATGGATTATGAATCGGTTAAGAGAGGGAATAACATTGGTAGAATTGTTGCGGTACATTAATAATAGTATGGCTGTTGACAAGGTCCACCATAACAAGGGTAAGGTGCTGGCGGTGGAAAAGGTGGTGGATATGGTGGGTAATATGGTCTAGGACCGAAAGCTAATGCCCCGCCAAGCAGTCCACCAGCAATACCAGCTAGAAATGGAACTACAAAAAATGGAAAGAAGCGTGAGTCGCCTACTGGACCAATAGGTGCTGAACGGACTGGGATTGGTTGATAATATGGATACATGAACAAACCTCCTTTATTGGACTCACTTTTATCATATGGTAAATGAAACGTGGATGAGCGCGTACAAGAAAGGATATGTAAGAAAATAGGCGAATGATTACGAATGTTGGAGCGTGAAAATCGTAATTTCAGGTTTTGACATAAATCGGAAGGGGACACGAGTTCTTCCGAGGCCTCGGTTGACATAGAGAGCTAAATCTTGGATCGTATAGAAACCTTCTACATAGTTTTTAGCAAGTGCTGGGGTAATAATAGCGCCCAAAAAAGGAATTTGTACTTGTCCGCCATGACTATGACCAGAAAGCTGTAAGTTAACTGGATAGTTAGCGATTTGCGGTGCAATATCTGGTTCGTGAACAAGAACAATGTTATAAGTGTTTTTCCGAGCGCGCTGTAGTGTCTCCTTTATTTTTGGTTTGCCTAATAGTATATCATCAAGACCGAAAATGGAAATCTCACTATTATCCAGCAGACGGATTTTCTTTTCGCTATTTAGTAATAGTTCAAATCCAGATTCACGCATGATGTGTTCGTAGTACTCCGTTCCATATCCGCCGTGATCATGGTTACCATAAATAGAAAATTTACCGAAGGGAGCTTGTATATTTTTTAAAATGGATGCAACGAAAGGAGTGTCAGTATATGTTTGATAATTATCAATGAGATCGCCAGTAAAAAGAACAATGTCGGGTTTTACAGCATTAATTTTAGAAACGATTTTAGATAAATGGTGGAGAGAGAAATAGTATCCGAGATGTAAATCGCTGAATTGAAGAATCTTCATACCATGAAAACTTTTTGGTATGAGTTGTGATTTCAGTGTATGTTCTGTAAAAGAGAGTAGATGAGGCTCAATATATTTAGCGTAATAGTATCCGATGCTAGTCGTTATAAATGAATATAGACAAGTTCGCATTCCAGTTTTTAAAAAATCTCTTCTTGTAATTTTCTTCATAAAAATATGAGTATACCTATTTGACTTATATCATATATGTTCGCTCTATTTACAGGTTACTCAAACCTCCTTTTCAGTTTATTTGAAATATATTTTAAATAATAAAAAAGTAGTATTGATTACGAAAAAACGAATGAAAAGAAATCTCTTTACGTTAAAATATCAGAAAAGTTTAAAAATATAAAGATTTCTATTAAATAAAATGATAAAATGAATGTGTATTCATTTTTTGGAGGGGATATATATGAAAGAAAAAGTAGTTATTATAACAGGTGGATCGAGTGGAATGGGAAAAGGAATGGCGACTCGTTTTGCAAAAGAAGGGGCACGAGTTGTTATTACAGGACGTACAAAGGAAAAACTAGAGGAAACAAAATTGGAAATTGAACAATTTCCAGGACAAATATTACCGGTACAAATGGATGTAAGAAATACGGATGATATTCAGAAAATGATTGAACAGATTGATGAGAAGTTTGGACGAATTGATATTTTAATAAATAATGCAGCTGGAAACTTTATTTGTCCAGCAGAAGATTTATCCGTGAACGGCTGGAATTCGGTTATTAATATTGTGTTAAACGGTACATTTTACTGTAGCCAGGCTGTCGGAAAATATTGGATTGAAAAAGGTATAAAAGGAAATATCATTAACATGGTAGCAACATATGCGTGGGATGCAGGTCCGGGAGTTATTCATTCGGCTGCAGCGAAGGCTGGAGTATTAGCAATGACGAAAACACTCGCTGTTGAGTGGGGACGTAAATATGGAATCCGAGTTAACGCTATTGCGCCAGGACCAATTGAACGTACGGGCGGTGCTGATAAATTATGGATTTCAGAAGAAATGGCTAAGCGTACGATACAAAGTGTTCCGCTTGGAAGACTGGGTACGCCAGAAGAAATTGCAGGTCTAGCTTATTATTTATGTTCAGATGAAGCTGCGTACATAAATGGAACGTGCATGACAATGGATGGAGGACAACATTTACATCAATATTCATTTTAAAAGGGATAAGAAAAATGTGACGGAATTGTGACATATGAAAGAAAAGTGTTTACAAGAGGTCATATATACGTTATATTTAAGACCTCTTTTTTCTTCATAGTAGAATTGCTAATTCCCCTTAGCATTTTACCCCTCTAATCCCTTCAGGAAAACTGAAGGGATTTTTTATTATTTTTCCGTAAATATCATGTTATAATTTTTGAAAAGTAAAGGGAGGGAAGCACGTTGATAGATGCATTAGATGTAATGAGTAACTTGGATAAAGTCCTTCCTTATTATCAAGCAATTTTTAGTGCTGATGAACATACTGTAATTGGATATGAAGTAGTAGGGCGTATTCAAACAGAAGAGGGCATACAAAGTTTAGCTTCTTTCTTTCATGATGACTCTATTCCAAGTGAGTTCCAACTAGAAGCGGATAACATTATAGTAGAAAAAGCTTTAAATCGTTATTTAGAAAGTGATCAAAAACTATTATTATTTATACATCGAAATGCTAACGTATTAATGAACGATGATGATGAAAGTTTGCTTCAACTTTTATTGATGTATGAAAAACAAGGTTTAAATTTGAAAAACATTGTTTTAGAGATTACAGAACATGAATGTAAAGAAGATATAGAGCAATTTAATCATTTGCTTATGTATTATCGTACATATGGTATTCAAATTTCGATTAATAAAGTCGGAACAGGTACAAGTAATTTAGAACGTATTAGCGTGTTAGCACCTGATATTTTAAAAGTAGATTTAACAAATTTAAGGCAAACTGCACTTTTACAATCTTATCAAGATATTTTATATTCTTTATCATTACTTGCTAGAAGAATTGGTGCGACATTGTTATATGAAGAAATAGATGCTTTTTATCAATTACAATATGCATGGAAAAACGGTGGTAGGTACTATCAAGGGAATTATTTGAAAGAATGCTTACCTGATTTTATTGAAACGAACGTTTTGAAAGAACGACTTGGTAATGAGTGTCATCAATTTATTCAACATGAGAAGAAAAAACTACAAAAGATTTATAATTTAACAGAAATGTTACGTGATCGAATTGGCGATGTTTTAGCCAAACAGAAAAAGAATGAAGATATAAATGATTGGTTATTACAATTTAGCCAAAGTGTATCACAATGTAGTTTTCGTATATTTATTTGTAACGAAGATGGTTTCCAACAATCAGGAAACGTTATGAAAAAAGATGGGGAATGGATTGTGATGCCTGAGTATTATATGAAGAACTGGAGTTGGCGCCCGTATTTTCTAGAGAATATTATGAAAATGCGTTTTGAGAATAAGGCAAGACTTTCAGATTTATATGCTGATATTGAAACCGGTGAGATGGTACGAACATTTTCTTTCCCGATTGATGATGAAAACTTTTTATTTATAGATTTATCGTATGAATATTTATATGAAGAAGATGTTTTATTTTAATGCACGAAGAGATTCGTGCATTTTTTGTTTGTTTTTATCATAAATTGGTAATAGTGAAAGTGGTGCCGAAAATGCTGTCTATCGTTGTAAAGATTTTACGAACGAAACCAGCCCTTTCTTTGCATAATCATTGTTACAATGAATACTACAAAGACAAGTTTTCTTAAAAGGAAGGTGAAAAAAATGAGAAAATATGGAATATGGTTAGTTCTATTTGTATGCGTTGCCTTTCTAGTTGGTTATAGTGTTACAACTGTTTTAGGAAAAGAGGAAGTGAAAGTCGATCGGAAAGAAGTGTTTGTAACGATACAAAAAGGCTATGAAAGCCAATTTTCAATTCGTGGGAAGCATTTGCCGATGAATAAGATGATAGAAACGTTATCACCATATTTTACAGAGAATTTCCTTCAAGTATTTACAGATGAAAATAGTAGAAGTGATAAACAAAGTGGTGAATATTTACTTCCAGCAAAAGAAGCGCCATTTTCTTTTAATTCAGAAACGAAAATGTCATATGATGAAGAGCATAAAATTTTATATGTTTATGAGCGGGCGAAAAGTGGACAATATCAAATTGTAACATTGCAAAGAGATCAAGGGAAGTGGAAATTGGCTGGATATCATGAAAGTCAAGAACTTTTAACTGAAATAAAAAGGTTACAACAATTATAAAGTGAAACTTTAATCAGGGGCATATCCCGTTTAATATGAACTTGCCACAATCAGATGCATACTTCCAAAATATATCAGGATAAAAATAGGAATAGGTCTTTACCTATTCCTATTCTATATTAAGAAGTTGTTGTAATTTTTCAATTTGAAAACCAGCAACAACTTCTCCATCAATTACAACCGTCGGAGTTGAATAAGAATCATAGTCATATAAAAGACGATTGCGAGCAGCGGCGTCTTTTTTTACGTCAAACTCTTCGTATACAACGTTATTATGCTTTAAAAATTCTTTCACAATAACACATGGCGGACAATCAGGTTGTGTGTAAACCTCAATTTTTTTCATTGCAATTCCTCCTTTTTACTGTTTTTTATTATATTCTTCCAGTATAAAAATCGCAATAAAGAAGGGAAAAGATGTTCTTTCTGTTTTTTCCTTCGTATTTCGACAAATTTTTAGTTGAGTTTCTGGCCAATAACCTTTATCCTAGAGTGTGGAACATTTTTTCTGTTATGACGGATAGAATGAGTATAGCTGTAAAACCTATTGGTAGGAAGATCAGAGAAAGGAGAGATTTCATGTCTCTACTCCAAGGAATTTTAACTCGACTTGTTAGTCTACAAGAACAAGCTGAAAGCGGTGAAGTAGCACAACGCTATTTTGAAGTGAACGGTGAGCGCAAATGTAGCGTGAAATTTTTCGATAAAAGTGAAATGTATGAGTTAGAAGTGTATCAACAAGGTGAAAAACCTCAAGTGTATCAATTCGATAATATCGACATGGTTGCAATTGAGATTTACGATATCATTTCTTGATACATATAAAAAAGGTGTTGCCATAGGGCAACACCTTTTTTAGTTCTATTACTTTTAGTATATATGTATAAGGATTTTTCATTTTTCCTACAATGGTAATAAAGTGAAAGTGTAATTAGTAGGGTTTCTTCGTCCTATACAGCTTATTATCCATCACCAATTGAGGACGGATAGTAAATAGCGGGATGAAAATAGTGAGGAGGTGTGTTATATGGAACGTTTACCAGTTGTGATTTGTCCTAATTGTCACAATTCTGCTGAGATTATTCATGTACTAACGGCTCAATCGAATCAAAACGTAATTTATACGTGCCAAGTTTGCCATTATGTAATTCGGAATATTGAAACGAATAAAGGATAGGGAGTTATAATTTTTGTTTTTGTCCCATACAATGAGAATACGAAAAGTCTGTCTAATTGAAAGGACGTGACTATGTGGCCGGTGAACATAAATTTTATAATGTTTCAGAGAGGCATTTAAATTTTGATATGGTCTTTACCCGTATTTGTAACTTCATTGAAAAGGATCCGCGAAATTTATATCGTTTATCCATTGGGACAGACTCACAAGCACATCAAAAGGATACGAGGTTTATTACAGCAATTCATATTCATCGCGTTGGAAAAGGAGCCTGGGGGTGTTTACACCATCAATCAGTAAAAGATAAGCCAGCAACTTTACGTGAGAAAATATATTTAGAGACGCAGTTTAGTCAAGAAATCGCATGCCTATTTACTCCAAATCATATACAAACAATATGGGATTTATTGCATCCATATGCTCAAGATGGGGCTGGTTTTATAATGGAGATTCACTTAGATATCGGAAATGATGGTTTAACAAAAGAATTTATTCTAGATATGACAGCGAAAATTCAAGCGATGGGATTAACTGCAAAAATTAAGCCAGATGCTTATGCGGCGTTTAGTTATGCGAATCGATATACGAAATAAAAACAATTTATATATTTCTCCCACTAAAAACTGAATATTACATCTATTAAATAGGCTGAAAATTTTATATAATAATGGTAACGATGTGAGTATAAGGAGAGGGGTATATGAAAAGGGATTTTGTTTTAACGGAAGAAGAGGAAAGTTTGTTACTAGATATTTTATTTCAGCAAAATTATGCGAGTGAAATTTTAGCTGTGGAACTTACAGATATCGAGAATGGTTTAAAAAAGACAGACGTGATGCAATATAAAAAAATCACAAGGTTATTTTACAGATTAAAAAATAAAGGGTATTAAGCGCTACCGAAATGGTAGTCTTTTTTTGTGTTATATGCTAAAATAGCTGTGTAATTTTGTTTTTTACTGAAAGAATGTAAGGACAGAATAATAATATGAAAACGCTGTCATAAAATGTGAATAGAGCCGGTGATTATAAGCAGGAAAAAGGGAAAATGGGGGATGTAATATGATTAGTATTCCAAAAGACGAGTTTCAACAAATTTTTGTAAAAGATTTAATGATTTCATCAGAAAAAGTAGCACACGTTCAAATAGGGAATGGTTTAGAGCATGCTTTACTCGTACTTGTGAAATCTGGATATTCGGCGATACCTGTTTTGGACCCGATGTACAAATTGCACGGGTTAATTAGTACTGCTATGATTTTAGACGGTATGTTAGGGCTAGAACGCATTGAGTTTGAAAGACTTGAAGAGATGAAAGTAGAGCAAGTAATGAAGAAAGATATTCCGGTTCTTAAGTTAGAAGATTCGTTTGCAAAAGCATTAGAAATGACTATTGATCATCCATTTATTTGCGCTGTCAATGAAGATGGGTATTTTGAGGGGATTTTAACACGTCGAGCGATTTTAAAATTGTTGAATAAAAAAGTAAGGCAACATAATCGATAATGTGAGAAAAGTGACTTCATAGAACCGAAGAAGTCACTTTTTTTTCGTGCATATCAGTTGTGTATGTATTATATTTAAAAAGATAAAAAATATAAGCGTATGTAGTTAAATTACGGATGAAAAGCTTATTGAGATAAGGTGTATGGAAGCTAAGGAAAGAGGGAGAAAGTTGCAAATTGATGATTTTCAAATGATGGTTGTGTTAGCACAGGAATCAAATATGAGAAAAGCGGCGGAACGTTTATTTGTTTCACAACCTGCGCTTAGTCAACGATTACAATCTATGGAGAAACAATGGGGAATGAAGTTTTTTATTCGCTCGCAAAAAGGATTGACAATTACACCTGAAGGGGAAAAAGTTGCAAATTACGCAAAAGAAATGCTACAAAGGGAAGAGGATATTAAAAGTGAACTAGCTGTTTTTAGAACAGAAACTCACGGGACGTTAAAAATAGCTGTCGCATCAGTTATTGGTCAATATTGGCTTCCTCCTGTTTTGAAGAAGTTTGTACATAAATATCCTTCTGTAAAAATATCGCTGTTTACTGGCTGGAGTAGTGAGGTGCAAAAGCAATTTTATGAAGGAGACGTGCATGTTGCTATATTGAGAGGAACACAAGAATATAAAGGCCAGAAGCAACAATTATTTGAAGATGAACTTTATTTAGTGGATAAAGAAATAAAAGATATTTCGATGTTAAAAGAAACAAATAGACCATTTATTCAATTTAAAAGTGATTCGACTTATTATGGACAAATACAAAATTGGTGGTATGGTTTATTTTCTAATCCACCTAAGAGAACGATTGTCGTTGATCAAATTGAGACTTGCAAACAACTCGTTTTAAATGGTATAGGTTATGCTCTTTTACCTTCTACTGTTCTAAAAGAAGTACAGGAAAATATGTATAAAACACCTGTCCAATTAACGAGAGAAACATGGTTATTGACGAGTGAATCAGCTAGACAATTGAAGCAAGTACAAGCATTTTTAGAAATTATAGAAGAAATTCAAATGGAAAAATAGGATTATTATCTTGCTACTCGCCCTATCGTTTGGTAGAGTAACATTATAAATGGATTTAGGAGGCAACAAGAATGAAAATGATGGACGCTAACGAAATTATTTCGTTTATTCAAAAAAGTGAAAAGAAAACTCCTGTAAAGGTATACATAAAAGGGGATTTAAAAGAAGTAACATTCCCTGAAACGGTACAAGCATTTGTAAATAAAAAGTCTGGTGTATTATTTGGAGAATGGTCTGAAATTAAGACAATTCTAGATGAAAATAGCAAGTACATTGTTGATTACGTTGTTGAAAATGACCGTCGTAATTCTGCAATTCCAATGCTTGATTTAAAAGGTATTAAAGCTCGTATTGAGCCAGGTGCGATTATTCGTGACCACGTTGAAATCGGCGACAACGCTGTTATTATGATGAATGCAACAATTAATATCGGTGCTGTAATTGGTGAAGGGTCTATGATCGACATGAACGCGGTACTTGGTGGACGTGCAACTGTTGGTAAGAACTGTCACGTAGGTGCAGGCGCAGTACTTGCAGGTGTTATTGAGCCACCTTCAGCAAAACCAGTTATCGTTGAAGACGATGTTGTTATTGGTGCTAACGTAGTTGTGTTAGAGGGAGTTACAGTAGGTAAAGGTGCAGTTGTAGCAGCAGGAGCTGTTGTAACAGAAGATGTACCTCCATATACAGTTGTAGCAGGTACTCCAGCACGTGTAATTAAAGAGATTGATGAGAAGACAAAAGCAAAAACTGAAATTAAACAGGAACTTCGTCAATTAAACCCAGAGAAATAAAAACAAAAAAGCGTAAGAGCATAAACAGGCTCTTACGCTTTTTATAGATAGAGGTGCAAAAATGGTAGTAAGCAAATTCGTTCAAATTCGTAGAGACTTACATAAAATACCGGAAATTGGATTTAAAGAGTGGAAAACACAACAGTATATTTTAGATTACATAGGAACGCTTTCGAATGAACATGTGGAAGTGAAAGTGTGGAGAACAGGTGTTATTGTTAAAGTAAAGGGAAGGAATCCAGAAAAAGTTATAGGTTATCGCGCAGATATAGACGGTTTACCAATTACAGAGGAAACTGGATATGAGTTCGCTTCTGTTCATGAAGGAATGATGCATGCATGTGGACATGACTTACATACGACAATCGGTTTAGGCCTCCTAACAGCAGCTGTAACAGAAAGAATAGATGATGACCTTGTATTTCTATTCCAACCAGCTGAAGAAGGGCCTGGAGGGGCTCTTCCTATGTTAGAGAGTGAAGAGTTAAAAGAATGGAAGCCAAATATTATTCTCGGCCTTCATATTGCACCTGAATACCCTGTAGGGACAATTGCTACAAAAGAGGGGCTATTATTTGCAAATACATCAGAGTTATATATTGATTTAAAGGGGAAAGGTGGACATGCAGCTTATCCTCATACTGCAAATGATATGATTGTCGCAGCTAGTCACCTTGTTACACAGCTTCAGTCTGTTATTAGTCGTAATGTAAACCCACTTGATAGTGCAGTAATTACAATCGGAAAAATAACAGGCGGTACAGTTCAAAATATCATAGCAGAAAAGTCTCGATTAGAGGGAACGATCCGAACGTTATCAGTGGAATCGATGAGCCGTGTTAAAAGTAGGATTGAGGCAATTGTTGCAGGTATAGAAGCTTCCTTCCAATGTGAAGCCGTTATTGACTACGGAGCGATGTATCATCAAGTATACAATCATGAAGCATTAACGAGAGAGTTTATGCAATTTGTAAGTGAACAAACTGATATGAAAGTAATTACATGTACTGAGGCAATGACAGGTGAAGATTTTGGTTATATGCTTCAAGAGATTCCTGGATTTATGTTTTGGCTTGGGGTAAATTCAGAATATGGTTTACATCATGCAAAATTAAAGCCAGATGAAGAGGCTATTGAGAAAGCTATCGTATTTTTAGATCAATATGTAAAATGGAAGGGAACTAGAAAGTAAATTTGCTCGCCAACTTGGTGGGTATTCGTTAGTTCCAAGGTGAAAACATCTTTCATATTTGTTTTGAATACACATCGGCATACAAATGGATAAAATAATGAGCAGTGGTTTTGAGCCGCTGCTCATTATTCATTATCGCTTATTGAGAAGATGATTAGTTAACTAGCTTATATATGTTTACAATTCGTGTGGAAAGTGTGTAAAATCAAGGTGAAACGTAGAAAAAAGGGTGGGGAATTACGTGCAGATTAGCAGTGCGATTTTATGTTTTGTTTTATATACATATGTTATTATTGCGGCGGTTTATTTTGGGATAAGTTTTTATGCCTACCGTTTAGCGAATAATAATGAATATGAAGAGACATACAACTGGGTGAAAAGGTATTTATCACCTGTACTAGAAATTATGAATGGGTTTGTTCTTTTTTTATTTATTGGATTAATTGCTTTTTCAACGAGCTTAGTAGGAAATAAGACTACATTATTTGTACTAGGTATCATTATTTTTATGCTATTAGGAATTCGTATTGGTAATACGGTATTTTGGAATGAGAGAAAAGTAGATGGTTGGACGGGAATGCTAATACCGTGTATGCTAGCTGCTATCGTGACGAATATAGAACATGAATATTATCAGTTGCATTTTTGGCTCATAATTGTTTTAACAATTCTCTCTGTGTTGTATATAAGTACTGTCGTGCTAACATACATTGCAAATGAAAAGGGAGATGTAAAAGGTACGCATTTCTTTAGAGGGCGTGCATTGTTATGGAGTGTGCCAACGATGGCGGTTATAGCAATTATTGCGATATTAGTAAATGGGTATCAATTTACGAATTGGCAACTGTTTTTAGAAAATTGGTGGATTTTCATTCTTTCGTTTATCGCTTTTTTAGGTGCAACGCATTATTTATTTCATCAACACCATTATATATTGGCATTGCTATTCGCATTCACACAACTATTATTTGCTTTCTTCGGACAAGAAACGTTATTATTCGTTTTTGAAACGTTTAGTTCATTTGGAAACATATTTGTATTTGGTATGTTAATTTTCAGTATCGTATTTTATTTACAACAGTATTTTTATATGCAAAAACAAAAATAAAGAATGATATACAGGTTTTTGTAGCAAATCTAAAGTATGTTACAATAAAAATACATAGTATTCGATGTTATTGGAGGAATTCCTGTGGGTGAAAAAGAGAAAGAATTTGCTGTCATTGGGCTTGGGCGTTTTGGTGGAAGTATTTGTCGAGAACTTGCTCAATTAGGTATGGAAGTAATGGCAATTGACTCAGATGAGGATAAAATTAATGAGTTTGCAAATATAGCTTCACATGCTGTAATTGCAGATTCAACAGATGAGATGGTATTAAAAAGTCTTGGTATTCGTAATTTTGATCATGTAGTCGTTGCGATTGGGGACAATTTGAATTCAAGTATTTTAACAACGTTAATTCTGAAAGAGTTAGGTGTAAAAAATATTACTGTAAAAGCTCAAAATGATTACCATGAAAAAGTATTAAGTAAAATAGGAGCAGATCACATTGTGCACCCAGAGCGTGATATGGGAAAAAGGATTGCTAATAATATTGCATCAAGTAATGTATTAGACTATCTTGAGCTTTCAGATGAGCATAGTATTGTAGAGATTATTGCAAATAAAAAAATCGATGGTCATTCTTTAATCGAATTAGATATTCGTGCGAAGTTTGGATTGAATATTGTAGCGATTAAACGTGGTAAAGAAGTTATTGTATCTCCTCGAGCTACGGAAAACATTCAAGCGGGAGATATATTAATTGTAATTGGTCATGACGATGAAGTAGATCGTTTCAAGCACTTTTTAAGATAAGAGAAAAGGACAATACCATAAAGGTATTGTCCTTTTTCTTATATCTCCATAATGATTGGTAAAATCATTGGGCGACGTTTCGTTTTCTCATATAGGAATGGTGCTAATGTATCTGTAATTTCATTTTTAATTTCAGACCATTGCGTTGTTTTACGTTCCATTACTTTTTCTAAATGAGTTGTAATTAATGTTTGAGCATCATTAATTAAATCACTACTTTCGCGCATATAAACGAAACCACGTGAGATAATATCAGGCCCTGCTGCAACTTTAAATTCTTTCATATCAATGCTTACAACGACAATAACAAGTCCTTCTTCAGAAAGGATACGACGATCGCGTAATACGATATTACCGATATCTCCAATACCATTTCCGTCAATATAAACAGATCCAGATGGTATTTTACCAGCTACACTTGCTTCATCTGAACGTAAGGCAAGAACATCACCATTATCCATAATGAAACAGTTTTCTTCTGGAATACCACAATCATTTGCTAATTTCATATGCATACGTTGCATACGATATTCACCATGAATTGGCATGAAATACTTCGGTTTAATTAGACGAAGCATTAGTTTTTGTTCTTCTTGTCCACCGTGTCCACTCGTGTGAATGTTTGACAGTTTTCCGTGGATTACATCAGCACCAGCACGGTACAACATATTAATTGTACGGCTTACACTAATTGTATTACCAGGGATTGGTGAAGAAGAGAACACAACTGTGTCGCCAGGAATAATTTGAATTTGACGATGGGTACCATTAGCAATACGTGAAAGTGCTGCCATTGGCTCCCCTTGACTACCTGTACATAAAATAACAACTTTATTAGCCGGTAGACGATTTAATTGAGATGCATCTATGAATGTATCTTTCGGACAGCGAATATAACCGAGGTTTTGTCCGATTTCAATCGCTGCCTCCATACTTCGGCCAAATACAGCCACTTTACGATTGTTTTCAACAGCCGCTTCAACGACTTGTTGCAAGCGATGGATATTTGATGCAAAGGTTGCGAAGATAATACGACCTTCTACTTTGCGGAAAATATCTTGAATACTATCACCAACACGGCGCTCAGACATTGTAAAGTTTGGAACTTCACTGTTTGTACTGTCAGATAAGAGACAAAGTACACCGTCTTTTCCGATTTCAGCCATTTTTGTTAAGTCCGCTGGTTCACCAACTGGTGTGAAGTCAAATTTGAAATCTCCAGTATGAACCACTTGTCCTTGAGGTGTTTTCACAACAACTCCGTATGAATCTGGGATACTGTGAGTTGTACGGAAGAAGGAAACAGATGTCTTTTTAAATTTAATAACATCATCTTCTTGAATTTCATAAAGTTTTGCTTTACGAAGTAATCCGTGCTCTTCTAATTTGTTTTTGATTAGTGCAATTGCTAATTTTCCACCATAAATCGGAATGTTCACTTGACGTAATAAGTAAGGAATTCCACCAATATGATCTTCGTGACCATGTGTAATGAATAATCCTTTAATTTTATCTTCGTTTCGCACAAAATAAGTGTAATCTGGTATTACATAATCGATTCCGAGGAGTTCGTCTTCTGGAAATTTAATTCCAGCGTCAATTATAATAATTTCATCTTGAAATTGAACAGCATATGTATTTTTACCGATTTCACCAAGGCCACCTAAAGCAAAAACGGCTGCTTGATCATTCTTTAGAAATTTCATATGACTATACGATTTCCGCTAATGTTAAATCAGCGTTTTCTTTTTCATATTCAAGATGATTGCCAGTCACAGACTGAACGAATTCGATATTATATGCGAACTTATTTAATTTTGTACGAACATCCTTCTCAGACGTAGCCTCTAAATATAAAACTTTTGTATTTTCACGTACTGGAACCTCAGTCATTTTTTCTTGATAAAATACTTTAAAAATCATTTGGAAAACCTCTCCTTGTCTATGTTTTGCATTATCTGTTACTTATTATAAAGCAAACAGTCACGATTTTCATGTTTTTTCGAATGAGAATGAAGAAAAAGCCCGAAATGGGCATAATTTAAGCGATCGTCTTTTTACGGACTAGATCTTTTAAATAACGCTTCAGCTTTTTCTTCAGCTTCTTCAGCATGATTACTCCTTCCTTTCCTTATTTTAAACATGCATATTACTAGTGAAAACGCCGTCTCTGATATAAGAAAGAGGACAAAAGTGAATGTTGAATCTTGTCTTTTCTCATACAGAGAAAGTTATTCTATAGTAACGATTAGTAGCCGTTAGTTATAGCTATAGTATGAGAAAGAATAGAAAAGAAAATTCATACGAACAAGTATCCACATTTTTTACTAATATATATATGCAGGTTTCATAAATAAGGTCAGAAAGTGAACGCTTTCTTCACAGATGTTTAATATGTTATACTTTTTTTTAGTATTTGAAAAGCGATAATCAAAATAGGAATATAGAGTAACAGAAAGGATTTTGACAAATGAATGATAAAATTGTCTTTTTTGATATTGATGGAACATTATTAGATCATGATAAAAAGATTCCGCAATCTACGCGAGACGCAGTAAGGCAGTTACAAGAAAAAGGCGTGCATGTAGCAATTGCGACAGGACGTGCGCCATTTATGTTCGAAGATATTCGTAAGGAACTTAATATCCACAATTATGTTAGCTTTAATGGACAGTACGTTGTATTTGAAGATGAGGTAGTATTTAATAACCCATTACATCCAGCTGCTCTACATAAGTTTACTCAGTTTGCAAAACAAGAAGGATATCCACTTGTATATCTTGATCATCAAGAAATGAGAGCATCAGTGGAATATCATGATTATGTGAAAGAAGGGTTTGGCAGTTTACATTTTGAGCATCCGGCATATGAACCTGATTTTTATGAGAAGCGTAATATTTATCAAACACTTCTTTTCTGTGAAGTAAATGAAGAAGAAAAGTTTATAAATCAGTACCCAGACTTTCATTTTATTCGCTGGCATGCGTATTCAATGGATATTATTCCAAATGGTGGTTCTAAGGCAAAAGGGATTGAGAAATTCATTGAAAAGCTAGGATTTAACCGTGAACAAGTGTATGCATTTGGGGATGGCTTAAATGATTTAGAAATGATTGAAGCAGTTGGGACAGGTATTGTGATGGGGAATGGTCATGAAGACTTGAAAAAACTTGCAAATCATGTGACAAAGGATGTTAGTGAAGACGGTATATATCATGGTTTAAAATGGGCTGGATTGCTATAAGTGAATATGGAATCTATTTCATATAGTAAAAAGGCGGAAGAGTATATTCCGCCTTTTTTACTATCGCTCTAGAGGTTTTGAATCGTCAGGAGCGGCAAATGGATTTTCTTTATTAATGTGATCATAGAACATAACACCATTTAAATGGTCAATTTCATGTTGAAATACAATTGCTGGTAACCCTTTTAAACGTAACTTTACTTCTTCGCCGTTAATAGAAGTTGCTTTCACTGTAATTCTTGTATAACGAGGGACATAACCAGGTACTTCACGGTCTACTGATAGACAGCCTTCACCACTTTGTAAATATGTACGTTCAACAGAATGGCTAATGATTTTTGGATTAAATAATGCATGACTATATAACGTACCGTCCGTATCTGCTACATGAACCGCAATCATTCTTTTTGAAATACCGATTTGCGGAGCCGCTAATCCGATTCCAGGGCGTAAACTATATTTTTCAGCCATTTCAGGATCTTGGCTATTTATTACAAATTCAATCATTTCCTTAAGAGTATTTGTATCTTCTTCGCTCGCTGGTAGTACTACCTCTTCTGCAACGTTTCGCAAAATAGGATCTCCTTCGCGAATTACATCTTTCATTGTAAGCATATGTAATCTCTCCTTTCCTTTTTAGTCTACCAAAGGAGATGGAAAAAGTCATCGGCAAGTAAGGGGAAGATAGATCGGTTATGTAGGAATAAAAAGAAAGAGACGGCAGAGCCGTCTCTTTCTTTCCATAGTTGTTTCATTTTACATTAGCGAATGCAAGCAGCACCAACGATAATTAAAAGAATAAACAACACAACGATTAAGGCGAAGCCGCGTCCAGACCCACCACAAGAACCGCCATAACCGTAGGAAGGATATGAACAAGTTGGATAGCAATATGAATATCCGTACATGAGATGACCTCCTTTATCATTTCCCGCTAATACTGCGGTTACTATAATGTATGGAGGGAAGAGTAGAAATGTATGGGTAATTACCTATAAAAGGAAGAAGAGTTTGTATATTTTTGCTAAGAAGAGAGAAAAACTAAAGGGAATTAAATCGTTTACATATTATTCTAAGAGAAAAAACAAGTTAAAAAGGGAATAATATAACAGTAGGTTAATGCTTACTAATACAGATGTGAAAAATAAAAACACGTTTGTGTAGGAGAAACCTGCAGATTATTTATAAAAAAACGTATTCAAAGTAATTGACATCGTAATTAGAATAGTTGTAAACTAAAAAACGTGATCAAGATTGTATTAATATGTTTCTGAAAAAACATTAGTACAGATTGTTAGGTACACAAAATTATTCTCAACCGACAAATAAATTTGTTGGTTTACATTGTTGCGGTTTCCATCTAGCTAATAGATAGTGAAAGCGTTTCAGAATATGGTTCAAGAGAGGAAGAGGTGAACGGAATGGGTACTAAAACAAAAAAGACCCTATTTAATGTTGATGAGCAAATGAAAGCTATCGCAGCTCAATTTGAAACATTACAAATTTTAAATGAAAAAGGCGAAGTTGTGAATGAAGCAGCTATGCCTGAATTATCTGATGATCAATTAAAAGAATTAATGCGCCGTATGGTGTATACTCGCGTACTAGATCAACGTTCTATTTCTTTAAACCGTCAAGGACGTTTAGGTTTCTACGCACCAACAGCTGGACAAGAGGCTTCTCAATTAGCAAGTCATTTCGCACTTGAAGCAGAAGATTTCATCTTACCAGGATATCGTGATGTGCCACAATTAGTATGGCACGGTTTACCATTATACCAAGCATTCTTATTCTCTCGTGGACATTTCATGGGTAACCAAATGCCTGAGAACGTAAATGCACTTGCTCCACAAATCATCATCGGTGCGCAAATCATCCAAACTGCTGGTGTTGCGTTAGGTATGAAATTACGTGGTAAAAAATCTGTTGCAATTACTTACACTGGTGACGGTGGTGCTTCACAAGGTGACTTCTACGAAGGTATGAACTTTGCGGGTGCATTCAAAGCTCCAGCAATCTTCGTTGTACAAAACAACCGTTATGCAATCTCTACTCCAGTAGAAAAGCAATCTGCAGCTAAAACTGTAGCACAAAAAGCAGTAGCAGCAGGTATTTACGGAATTCAAGTAGACGGTATGGATCCATTAGCTGTATACGCAGCAACTGCTTTCGCTCGTGAGCGTGCAGTAAATGGTGAAGGTCCTACTTTAATCGAGACTTTAACATTCCGTTACGGTCCACATACAATGGCTGGTGATGACCCAACTCGTTACCGTACAAAAGATATCGAGAACGAATGGGAACAAAAAGATCCAATCGTACGCTTCCGTGCATTCTTAGAAAACAAAGGCCTATGGTCTCAAGAAGTTGAAGAGAAAGTAATCGAAGAAGCAAAAGAAGATATCAAACAAGCAATTGCTAAGGCTGACCAAGCTCCAAAACAAAAAGTTACTGATTTAATGGAAATCATGTACGAAAAAATGCCTTACAACTTAGCTGAACAATATGAAATTTACAAAGAAAAGGAGTCGAAGTAAGCCATGGCTCAAATGACAATGATTCAAGCAATCACTGATGCTTTACGCGTTGAAATGAAAAATGACCCTAACGTACTTGTGTTTGGTGAAGACGTTGGTGTAAACGGCGGTGTATTCCGTGCTACTGAAGGTTTACAAGCTGAATTCGGTGAAGACCGTGTAATGGATACTCCACTTGCAGAGTCTGGTATTGGTGGACTTGCAGTTGGACTTGCACTTGAAGGATTCCGTCCAGTTCCAGAAATCCAATTCTTCGGTTTCGTTTATGAAGTAATGGATTCAATTTCTGGTCAATTAGCTCGTATGCGTTACCGTTCTGGTGGACGTTGGACTGCTCCAGTAACAGTTCGTTCTCCATTCGGTGGTGGTGTTCATACTCCTGAACTACATGCTGATAGCTTAGAAGGTTTAGTGGCTCAACAACCTGGTCTAAAAGTTGTTATTCCATCTACTCCATACGATGCAAAAGGTCTTTTAATCTCTGCGATTCGTGACAACGATCCAGTTATCTACTTAGAGCATATGAAATTGTACCGTTCATTCCGTCAAGATGTACCAGAAGGTGAATACACAATTGATTTAGGCAAAGCTGACATCAAACGTGAAGGTACAGATGTATCTGTTATCGCTTACGGTGCTATGGTTCACGCTGCATTAAAAGCTGCTGAAGAACTTGAAAAAGAAGGTATCTCTTTAGAAGTTGTTGACTTACGTACAGTTCAACCATTAGATATCGAAACAATCATCGCTTCTGTTGAAAAAACAGGCCGCGTAGTTGTAGTTCAAGAAGCTCAAAAACAAGCTGGTATTGCAGCTAACGTTGTAGCGGAAATTAACGACCGTGCAATTTTAAACTTAGAAGCTCCAGTTGTACGTGTTGCAGCTGCTGATACAGTATTCCCATTCTCTCAAGCTGAGAGCGTATGGTTACCAAACCATAAAGATATTGTTGAAGCTGTTAACAAAGTAATGAACTTCTAATTTTTACTTATTCATGTGCAAAAGAAATCAGCACATGCTGATTTCTTTTGCCATATTCCATAATAAAGAAATGAATCAGGGGGCTGAATTCCGTGGCATTTGAATTTAAACTACCAGATATCGGTGAAGGTATCCACGAAGGTGAAATCGTAAAATGGTTTATTAAACCAGGCGACGAAGTAAACGAAGACGACGTACTTCTTGAAGTACAAAATGATAAAGCAGTAGTAGAAATTCCTTCTCCTGTTAAAGGTAAAGTACTTGAAGTACTTGTAGAAGAAGGTACGGTTGCAGTAGTTGGAGATACATTAATTAAATTTGATGCTCCTGGATACGAAAACCTTAAATTTAAAGGCGACGATCATGACGAAGCTCCTAAAGCTGAAGAAGCAAAAGAAGAAGCTCCTAAAGCTGAAGCTACTCCAGCAGCAACTGCAGAAGTAGTAAATGAGCGCGTAATCGCTATGCCATCTGTTCGTAAATATGCTCGTGAAAACGGCGTAGACATTCATAAAGTAGCTGGTTCTGGTAAGAACGGTCGTATCGTAAAAGCTGACATCGATGCATTTGCAAATGGTGGACAAGCAGTAGCAGCAACTGAGGCTCCAGCAGCAGTAGAAGCTACTCCAGCAGCAGCGAAAGAAGAAGCACCAAAAGCACAACCAATCCCAGCTGGTGAATATCCAGAAACTCGTGAGAAAATGAGTGGTATCCGTAAAGCAATTGCGAAAGCAATGGTTAACTCTAAACATACAGCTCCTCACGTAACATTAATGGATGAAGTAGATGTAACTGAACTTGTTGCTCATCGTAAGAAGTTCAAAGCTGTGGCAGCTGACAAAGGTATTAAATTAACTTACCTTCCATACGTTGTTAAAGCTTTAACATCTGCATTACGTGAATACCCAATGTTAAACACTTCTTTAGATGATGCTTCTCAAGAAGTAGTTCATAAACATTACTTCAACATCGGTATCGCAGCTGATACAGACAAAGGTCTATTAGTACCAGTTGTTAAAGATACAGATCGCAAGTCTATCTTCACAATTTCTAACGAGATCAATGATCTTGCTGGTAAAGCACGTGAAGGTCGTTTAGCTCCTGCTGAAATGAAAGGCGCTTCTTGCACAATTACAAACATTGGTTCTGCAGGTGGACAATGGTTCACTCCAGTTATCAACCACCCAGAAGTAGCCATCCTTGGTATCGGCCGTATCGCTGAGAAACCAGTTGTGAAAAACGGTGAGATCGTTGCAGCTCCAGTATTAGCATTATCTCTAAGCTTTGACCATCGTTTAATTGACGGCGCAACTGCTCAAAAAGCATTAAACCAAATTAAACGTCTATTGAATGACCCACAATTATTAGTAATGGAGGCGTAATAACAATGGTAGTAGGAGATTTCCCAATTGAATTAGATACAGTCGTTGTTGGTGCAGGTCCTGGTGGATACGTTGCGGCAATTCGTGCAGCACAATTAGGTCAAAAGGTAGCGATTATTGAAAAAGCTAACCTTGGTGGCGTATGCTTAAACGTTGGATGTATTCCTTCAAAAGCGTTAATCAATGCAGGTCATCGTTATGAGAATGCAATGCATTCTGATGACATGGGTATCACTGCAGAGAACGTAAAAGTTGACTTTACAAAAGTTCAAGAATGGAAAAACGGCGTAGTTAAGAAATTAACTGGCGGTGTTGAAGGCCTTCTTAAAGGTAACAAAGTTGAAATCATTCGCGGTGAAGCTTACTTCGTAGATGCTAACACATTACGCGTAATGACTGAAGATGCAGCTCAAACTTATACGTTTAAAAATGCTGTTCTTGCAACTGGTTCTACACCAATCGAAATTCCAGGATTCAAATACTCTAAACGTGTTATCAACTCTACAGGTGCTTTAAGCTTACCTGAAATTCCTAAAAAACTTGTTGTAATCGGCGGCGGTTACATCGGTATGGAATTAGGTACTGCATATGCTAACTTCGGTACAGAAGTTACTGTAGTAGAAGCTGGCGACGAAATCTTAGCTGGTTTCGAAAAAGCTATGAGCTCTGTTGTTAAACGTGCTCTACAGAAAAAAGGTAACGTAACAATCCATACAAAAGCTATGGCTAAAGGCGTTGAAGAAACAGAAACTGGCGTAAAAGTTAGCTTCGAAGTTAAAGGTGAAATCCAAACTGTAGAAGCAGATTACGTATTAGTAACTGTAGGTCGTCGTCCAAACACTCAAGAAATCGGTCTTGAGCAAGTTGGAGTTAAAATGACTGACCGCGGCATCATCGAAATCGATGAGCAATGTCGTACAAATGTACCAAACATCTATGCAATCGGTGATATCGTTCCTGGACCACCATTAGCTCACAAAGCTTCTTACGAAGGTAAAGTAGCTGTAGAAGCAATTAGTGGCCATGCGTCAGCTATCGATTACATCGGAATTCCTGCAGTATGCTTCACTGATCCAGAATTAGCATCTGTTGGTTACACTAAGAAACAAGCTGAAGAAGCTGGAATGACTGTAACTGTATCTAAGTTCCCATTCGCTGCTAACGGTCGTGCATTATCATTAAACAGCACTGACGGTTTCTTACAACTTGTAACACGTAAAGAAGATGGTCTTCTTGTAGGTGCTCAAGTTGCAGGTGCAGGCGCTTCTGATATTATTTCTGAGATTGGTTTAGCTATCGAAGCTGGAATGACAGCAGAAGATATCGCTCAAACAATCCACGCTCACCCAACATTAGGTGAAATCACAATGGAAGCAGCTGAAGTTGCTCTTGGAATGCCAATTCACATTGTAAAATAATTTAAGTAATGAAAATAGCCCATCTCTTATTTAAAGAGATGGGCTATTTTTTATTTTATAATAAAAGTGGCTTGCAAGGTCTTTATACGTACTTGTCGAATGAATATATAATAATTTAATTGAATTGTTAAAACATATATAAATCCAAAAGCCATATATATGCTTTCGTGTAATATGTAATTGATTCAAACTTAATACCATATATTAATAAAATAGAGCATGTCAAAGGAGAAGGTTCCATGAGAATATTACATGTTATATTTTATCATTTTTTATTATGGAGTGGTTTTTCCGTTGTATTATCATTGTCAAATGGTGATAAGTTGCATTATAAAGTTATTCTATTTTTTGTATTTCTTTATTTAGCATATGTGATCGCATATTTTGTATTGCAAATTAGAAAGCAGGCATTATTCCTTACGTGTTCAAATTGCATACTTTTCTTAATTATATTTTCTATTTTTTAAATTAACGTTTATAGAAATACATTGTTCTTCCATTAAATAATTTTAACTCTCCTTCTAATTTCTTCGCTAGAAAACGGCAAAATTCATTTGCTTTTCCTTTATCACCAAATGTTGCATTAGGTGGTAAAGAAACTTGAATATAAGTTTGTTCCTTTTCTATACCGACACCAACATAAATGGAGTCATATCGATCGTGAGTAGATTGTAGTTTGAATGTTGTTGCTGATGTATCTAAAATTTCATACGGAAAAGCGGTATTTGTATAAGCGTAATTAATTTGAACACCGGTTTTGGAAGTAACTGTTTTATAATAATGAAAAAGTTGTTTTATATCATCTATTGAAACAGATTGTTGATTGGATTTAGGTACAAGCGTAATAAAGGCATGTTGCATATAAGTTCCCCCTAACTTAGTAGAATACTCTCATTCTACATCCTACTGAATTTTTTGACAATTAAAAGGAGTATTCCTTTTTTTGTTTAATATACTAATGAAAGGTGATGTAGAAAGGTGGAAACCGATGTTTGAAAAATTGTATGATGAGCATGAAAGTGTGAAGGTACGATTTTTGGGGTTTATGACACATGATACTCGTTATGATTTTGGTGTTATTTATACAAATATGTTTTTTGGAAAGCCACTTATTGTTTGCATGCAAACAGGAAGGTCTACTTTACTTGGACGAGATGATGTAGAGAATGTTCAACATTTACAGGAAGTGTTCAAATTAGGCTCAGAAGAGGAAGCAGCTGAGTTATCTCAGTTTTTCTCATTTCTAGTTCCATCTACATCTTTGCATGCGGAATACGAAGAATAAATAATGTAAAACAGTCGTACGTATAAATATGGCTGTTTTTTTATTTGAATATCGCATACTAATTTAAATTTAAAATATTTAATGTGTTATACTAAAAACCTATTGACGTAAAAAGTATAACATATTAAAATAAAGACAGAAAGTTAAGCGGTTACAAAAAGTTTTTGGGATTATAAACTTAGGGGGAAATGAAAAATGGGAACAATCGTATGTCAAGATTGTGAAGGTACAATTGCACACTTCGAGGATGAGAAAGTAACAGTACTTTACGGGAAATGTGGATCTTGCGGATGTGATCACACAGAGCATACAAAAGCCCAATAATTGATAGGAAATGGACAGCTGAAAGTTTTTAGGACCATAAACTTAGGGGGAAATGAAAAATGGGAACAATCGTATGCCAAGTATGTGAAGGAACAATCGGACATTTTGAAGATGAAAAAACGACAGTGCTTTACGGAAAATGCGGAACAAATTGTGACTGTGCTAGTAGAGATAATGCGAAAGCTTAATGATAAATAAATAGATTACTATTAAAAATCAGGGGGAAATGAAAAATGGGAACAATCGTATGCCAAGTATGTGAAGGAACAATCGGACATTTTGAAGATGAAAAATCAATAGTACTATACGGGAAATGTGGATCTCATTGCGACTGTGACCATAAAGAACATTCAAAAGCTTAAATAAAAAAAGCGCCTACATATGTAGGTGCTTTTTTTAATAAACTGTAGTTGTGTTGCCAACTGTTGCAACAATTGCATCATCTCTAATCGGAATAAATCCTATGGATGTCTGTGGTGTGCTAGGAGAAGCATGGTAGCTCATGAGACGGCTATCAATACGGGTAATAGTATCGGTTAAGAAAGCGGAAATGAAAGCGTAAGGGACTCGTCGCTCATTTAATGCGTATATAATTTCTTCTTTTGTTTTTACACCTACGCCATGCCCATAAAAAAAGAAATTTCCTAGATAGATAGTATTTTCTCCTTGCCACTCGATTGTAGCTGGATTCACTTGTGGATTTTTAAAGTAAACGAGATCACCTGGGACAAGATCGCCAGCTGTCTTTGTTATGAGCTTTAAATCTTGATCGTAGTCCCACGTATAAAGTAAAAGGTTTGCAAAGAGACGGTTGAAAGTTTCTTCCTCATATAATGCTAGTAAAGCTTTGTAAAAAATAATGATCATAGCGGTGGCACATTCAGTTCCATATAGTTTTCCGTTTTTGAAAATATCTTGTATGGCAATGGAAGGGGGTATGTTTGGAAGGAGCTCGAATCCTCCAAGAGATGTTCTTTTCCAATACTGAGGGTTACAAAAAGATTGTTGAAATGTACGAAACTGAAAACCACTTTGAAAAAGTTCTAATGCAGAAGTAATAATATTAACACGCAAATTTAGATCAAAGCTGAGTTCACCAGATGTTCGGAAGGAATAGATTTCTTGATTTCCTGCCATTATAGATAAAATTTGTTGTTTCTCATTTGCAAATGGCTCATATTCATTTGTGATATAAGGATGTACAATAGAACGGCCTATTACAATCATAATAGTATCCCCACCTATACGTTACATTACATAATATCGTATGAGAAAAGGCCAAAAGGGTGAAAGAAAAGCCTATCAACTGATAGGCTTGTACTCTTTAATCACGCGTAATGTTTGTAATGTCATATCTTCAGGACCTTGTACAGGTAAACCTGCTTCTAAGTTTTTACGAATATAATCTAAGTTATCTTGTGTAATAATTTCCCCCGGAGTAAAGATTGGAATCCCTGGCGGATAAACCATAACGAAATCAGCTATAATACGACCTGCTGCATTTTCAAATGGGATGACTTCTGTTTCCGAATAAAAAGCATCTCGAGGAGAAAGTGCTAACACAGGTATTTCTGGAATTTCTACTTGCACTTGAACACCTTTATCAGCTTTATTTTTAAATGTTGCTGATAAATCTTGTAATGCCGCAATAAGTGTATTCGTTTCACTTTCTGTATCCCCAAAAGTGACAAGACATAGTATGTTGTATAAATCTGAGAGTTCTACTTCAATGTTATATTGCTCTCTAAGCCATACTTCAGCCTGATGGCCTGTAATACCTAAATCTTTTACAGATACAATTATCTTTGTAGGATCATAGTTAAAAGTAGCATCCGTACCTAGCATTTCTTTCCCTGGACAGTAAAGATGTTCAATATCATTTATAGCATTACGAACTTGTTCCGCTAATTGTATTGTTTGTTCTATGAGCGCCTTTCCTTCTGTAGCAAGACGTTTTCTAGCAACATCTAGGGAGGCTAACAAGATGTAAGACGTTGATGTAGTCGTAAGCATGCTAATAATAGATTGAACATGTTTTACGTTCACAAGGCCTTCTTTTACATTAAGAATAGAACTTTGTGTTAAAGATCCACCTAACTTGTGAACACTCGTTGCTGCCATATCTGCACCGGCTTGCATCGCTGACATCGGCAGTTCATCGTGAAAATGAATATGAACACCATGAGCCTCATCAACGAGTACAGGGATATCGTAAGAATGTGCTAATTGTACAATCTGTTCTAAGTCCGCAGCAAAGCCAAAGTATGTTGGATTAATAACAAGTAAGCCTTTCGCATCTGAGTGCTCTTCAAGTGCTTTTTTGACAGATTGGATTGTGATTCCATGTGAAATACCAAGTTTTGGATCGATTTCAGGATGCATGAAAATAGGTTTTGCACCTGAGAAAATAATAGCTGACATTACTGATTTATGCACGTTTCGTGGCACTAGTATTTTGTCACCAGGACCGCAAACGCTCATCACCATTGTCATTATTGCGCCACTTGTACCTTGAATAGAAAAGAAAGTATGATCCGCACCAAATGCAGCGGCTGCTAAATCTTGTGCTTCTTTAATCATACCTTTTGGATGATGTAAATCATCGAGCGGCGCAATGTTAATTAAATCAATTGCTAATGCATTATGCCCAATAAATTCGCGAAATTCAGGATCCATGCCTTGCCCTTTTTTATGACCTGGAATATGGAATTGAATTGGATTTCGCTTACTGTGCTCAACTAAAGCGGTAAACAATGGTGTTTCGTATTGGGACAATCTATACACCCCTTCTTTTTTTTATATTTATTAGAGTTTGTTTTATATAATCTTGTTCTAAAAAAGTTAAGTTCTTTTTTAGAATGAGACTTGTTTTTCTGCCATTCACAAAAGCTTTTTTGAGATGGGAGCTTCACTTTATTTCCTATAAAACAAAAGCATTATATCACCAATAATTATAGATGTATAGCAAAAAATATTTTTACGGTGAGTATGTTAAATAGTAGCTGCCTACTAACTTCTAGTGGAAGGCAATTCCATTAAAATGAATAAATAGTGTATAATGCAAAGTGACTATAGTGAAGTAGAAAAAATCACTTTAAGATAGCGTATTGAAATAAGAAGAAATGATAAATGAGGTGCGAAATGGAATATCAATATCCGTTAGATTATGATTGGTCAAATGAGGAAATGGTTACAATTGTGAAGTTTTATGAAGCGATTGAGAAAGCATATGAAAAAGGAATTGTAAGAGAAGAATTAATGGGTTTATATCGTCGTTTTAAAGAGATTGTTCCATCGAAAGCAGAAGAAAAGAAAATTGATAAAGAGTTTCAAGAAGTAAGTGGATATTCTATATACCGTGCGATTCAGAAGGCTAAAGAAATTGAAGAAGAAAAGCTTGTGAAAATGTAAAAAATATTTTGAAAAATAAAAACTGAAGTGATATAATGTGATAACAACTAAAAACGGACAATATAAATTGTCCGTTTTCTACTATCGATTACAAAGTGCATATAAAGGAAGGAGTGATTGCATCGTAGATTCAATCTTAGCAAGGAATTGTTCGTTGGTCATTGCTGAAAACTCCTCTGGTGATATATGAATACCAACTAATAATTCTGCTTTTTTTACAGTAGCTAGACGTTCAATCATCTTTTGTAAATCATTTGTTTCAAGTGTTTTATGTAATTTTACACTTGGTTTAGTATGGTCAATGGACCAAACGAAGTCATTTGGAATATTTGTTTTTAAATCATTTATATGTTCTAAGAAGGCGTGAGCCGTCTCCACTTTTTGTGGACACTCATAGATTAAACCAAAGTATATGAAGGCATGAGTACCCCATAATCCAATTTGGAAATGTGGTAGCATTTTATATCCGCGTTTATTTGTTGAAAAAGCAACCCAAGTATCGTTTGGTGGATTGACTTTGCGACGTGCGTGTTTTGCTACATGATAAAAAAAGTTCTCATCAGTTTGTTTGGATAAATACGCTGCAAACTGTTCCCCTAAAGCTTCTAGCTTAGGATGAATGTTCGTTTTAATTGCACTCATTCGTTCTTCGAGACCATCAACTGTAAAGACCTCAAAATCAGTTGATTTGAATGTTTGTAGTGTCATGATTGTTCCTCCAACTCCTATTTTGCTTTTATTTTAGCATAGCTTGTACTATTCATAAAAAAAACAGCACAAAAAAATTTAAATAAAAAAATATAATTTTGTTGCATAGATGATTTATCCAACATAGTATAGTATAAAACAAAAAAGTCAGAAAATTGAATTAATTCTAGTCCGAGGGCAGACGAATATTGGGAGGAGGCAAATAATATGAGACAGGTGATTAATGCGTTAAAGAGAACAGATGCTGAAAAGAGAATACCGGTGCTACGTTTGGAGCTAGATTATGAATTAGCAACTTTATATGATGCGATGATGGAAGATGATAAACAGAAAAAAGAAGAGTGTGTACAAAAGTTAGAAGTGTTAAGACTTGAAATGATTCGTTTAGAAGCGTAATAATAGTATATGTATAAAAAATTAGTTGGTGCGAACCTTATAAAGGGTTCGTTTTTTCTGTGAACAGTATAGATCGGAGTGTTTAAACATGCAAGAAGTATGGAAAGACATCGATGCACACGCCAAACAGTGGATTCGGGATGCGGGAGAGCATTTAATGGCATCAATGAAAAAAGCACTTATTATAGAAACAAAATCAAATGCAGCTGATTTAGTAACAAATATGGACCGAGAAATAGAACAGTTTTTAATTGGGAAAATTAAAGAAACATTCCCACATCATCATATTTTAGGTGAAGAGGGCTATGGAGACGAGGTAACTTCTTCTGACGGGGTTGTTTGGTTAATTGATCCAATTGACGGCACGATGAACTTTGTTCACCAAAAAAGAAATTTTGCAATTTCAATTGGAATTTATGAGAACGGTATCGGAAAGATTGGACTTATTTATGATCCAGTTCATGATGAATTATATCATGCGTTAAAAGGGGCTGGAGCATTTTGTAATGAAGTACCGATACCTTTATTAGAAAAAGGTACCGTAGAGCAAGGTATTGTAGCTTTAAATGCGATATGGCTTACCGACAATCCATTGCTTAATATGGAAAGTATGATGGCACTTGTTAAGAAAGCAAGAGGCACGAGATCATATGGCTGTGCAGCATTAGAAATGGTATACGTTGCAACTGGAAGAATCGATGCATATGTAACACCTAGATTATCACCATGGGACTTTGGTGGGGGACAGATAATTGTAGAGGAAGTTGGAGGCAAGGTAACAACATTCTCCGGAGCGCCACTTTCTATCGTAGAGAAGAGTAGCGTATTAGTTGCGAAGCCAGGGGTGTATGAAGAAGTGTTATCGTTTATCCCGATTGGTGAGGGCTGATAATCAGTGGGGGATGAAGAAAAAACCCACTGATTAAAGTTTCACTTTATATCCAAGTAACAAAAAAAGTAAGAGGCTGTATACAGGCTTCTTACTTTTTGACGTTATTGCGATTTACGCATTTTTCTTTTTGTTACAAAACCGTATCCAACTGTAACAAATGTGCCGATAATGCAAATAATAATACCGATTGGACTATTTTCAGCAATCATAATGCCGATACCAATTAAGAAAATAACACCGATAATTGCAGTTAATAAAAAGCGATATTGAATGTGTTCCATTTCTTCACCCTCCAATCTCATTTTACTTTCACAAAAGTAAGAATACAACTATATTTTCATTCTTGATTTTATTTTAATTGCTATTGTATCCCCTTCGCTCTTATAATAGAGAAGGATTAAAAAGACATTAGGAGTTGGACATGTTGAAAAAACGACAAGATTTACGTAATATAGCAATTATTGCCCACGTTGACCATGGTAAAACAACACTTGTTGACCAGTTATTACGTCAAGCGGGGACTTTCCGTGCGAACGAACACGTTGAAGAGCGCGCAATGGATTCAAATGATCTAGAAAGAGAGCGCGGTATTACAATTTTAGCGAAAAATACTGCGATTCACTATGAAGATAAAAGAATTAACATTTTAGATACACCAGGTCACGCTGACTTCGGTGGAGAAGTAGAACGTATTATGAAAATGGTTGATGGTGTTTTACTTGTTGTTGATGCATATGAAGGTTGTATGCCACAAACACGATTTGTTTTAAAGAAAGCTCTTGAGCAAAACTTAACTCCAATCGTAGTAGTAAATAAAATTGACCGTGACTTCGCTCGCCCTGATGAAGTAGTTGATGAAGTAATCGACTTATTCATCGAACTTGGTGCAAACGAAGATCAATTAGAGTTCCCAGTTGTATTTGCATCAGCAATGAACGGAACAGCAAGCTTAGATTCAAACCCAGCAAATCAAGAAGAGAATATGAAATCATTATTTGATACAATTATTGAACATATTCCTGCACCAATTGATAACAGCGAAGAGCCACTTCAATTCCAAGTAGCACTTCTTGATTACAACGACTATGTTGGACGTATTGGAGTTGGACGCGTATTCCGCGGTACAATGAAGGTTGGACAACAAGTTGCTTTAATGAAAGTAGACGGAAGCGTAAAACAATTCCGCGTAACAAAATTATTTGGTTACATGGGATTAAAACGTCAAGAAATTGAAGAAGCAAAAGCTGGAGACTTAGTAGCTGTTTCTGGTATGGAAGACATTAACGTTGGTGAAACAGTATGTCCAGTTGAACATCAAGATGCGTTACCATTATTACGTATTGATGAGCCAACACTACAAATGACGTTCCTTGTAAATAACAGTCCATTTGCAGGTCGTGAAGGTAAATACATTACATCTCGTAAAATCGAAGAGCGTCTTCGTTCACAATTAGAAACAGATGTAAGTTTACGTGTAGATAATACAGAGTCTCCTGATGCATGGATCGTATCTGGACGTGGGGAACTACATTTATCTATCTTAATTGAAAACATGCGTCGTGAAGGTTATGAACTACAAGTATCTAAGCCAGAAGTAATTATTAAAGAAGTTGATGGCGTAAGATGTGAGCCTGTAGAGCGTGTACAAATCGATGTACCTGAAGAATACACTGGTTCTATTATGGAATCTATGGGTGCTCGTAAAGGTGAAATGTTAGATATGGTGAATAACGGAAACGGTCAAGTTCGCCTTACTTTCATGGTTCCAGCACGTGGTTTAATTGGTTACACAACAGAATTCTTAACATTAACTCGTGGTTACGGTATTTTAAACCATACATTCGATTGCTACCAACCAGTACACGCTGGACAAGTTGGTGGACGTCGTCAAGGTGTTCTAGTTTCACTTGAAACAGGAAAAGCATCACAATACGGTATTATGCAAGTTGAAGATCGTGGTGTAATCTTCGTTGAACCAGGTACAGAAGTATATGCTGGTATGATTGTCGGAGAACACACTCGTGAGAATGACTTAACAGTTAACGTTGTGAAAATGAAACAACAAACTAACATTCGTTCTGCGACGAAAGATCAAACTTCAACAATGAAAAAACCACGCTTAATGACTTTAGAAGAGTCATTAGAGTACTTAAACGATGACGAGTTCTGTGAAGTAACTCCAGAATCAATTCGTTTACGTAAAAAGATTCTTGATAAGAGCGAACGTGAAAGAGCTGCTAAGAAAAAGAAATCTGTAGAAGCGTAAAATAGTAAAACAGCTACCTTTAATTAAGGTAGCTGTTTTTTTATGTTTATTTTTTAGAATATTTACTCTTTTTGTGGACAGTATTTTTTTCACAGGTTACTCTTGTATTAAGTACATAAAGAAAAATGGTTTGATTTATGAGGAAGGGGGATAAATGGTGTTAGAAAGAATGTCGTTTTTTGCGAAGTTATGTAAAGTCGATGAAAATCCAGAGCTAGGGATGTGGTTACTGTATGGCGTCATTATTATATTAAGTGCACTTGTGTATAATTTAGGTTTTGCAAGAAAACTATCTATAATAAAAAATATAGTGATATATATATCGTTAGTGATTGGGTGTACAGTGTTAACTTTCTTTGCAGTTTTTTTACCTGTTGGAGAGGGGCTTGTTGTAGCAGCAATTGTACTTGGGATTTATAGGTTGCGATTACGTCAAGCAAGACAACAAAAAGCAGGATGAGGGGGAGTTTTATGCGTTACGTACAAGATGCGTTATATAATTGGTTAACAATTAAAACAGTTGCCGAAGCACGTCCGGATGATAGTGCTGCAAAAGAAACGTATTTGTTATTTCAAAATATGATATATGAAGAACATAAATTGAGAAATGTGGAAGTTAAGAAGAACGAGGAAATGTATTTAGTTACATATGAAATAAATGGAGAAAGAAAATCTGCAAGGTTTCCATTAGAAGCTATTGATTGTTTTTTGGATCAAATGAATCGCGAACCTGAAAAATATAAATAAGTCCTTTATCATATTGATAAAGGACTTATTTATATTTTACCAATCGTCTTCGACTTTTTTATCACGATATAATCGGAAATTACCACTTGCATGACGTTCCATCGTACGTTCAGCAATTCGTTCCGAACATTCCATGCACATATATGTATGAATAGGGCGATTACGCAGCTTTTTTGCCATAGGATTTTCATCATCTAACATATCTTTTTTATCACAAATCATACATTTGACTCTCATTTCGTCACCTCAATACGAATTCTATCAGTATAAGTATATCATGGAAGTGTAATGTTTTTGAATAATAGTGGGAAAAAATAATATTTTCGCAATTCAAAAAATAGGTTATGATAAGGATATATGAAGTATATTTGGAGGTGGAAATATGGCGAATGTAGTAGAGCCCACATTAACAGATGATTTAGTACAAACGTTACGTAAAGAGTGTATTGTTATGGTAGCAACAACAGATTTTGAAAAACAAGTTCCTAACGTAAGTGCTATTTCTTGGGTGTATGCAGTGAGTAAAACTAGTATTCGATTTGCAGTAGATCAACGTTCACGTATTGTGGAAAATATAAGACATAGTACTGGAGTGGTATTGACTATAATGGCGAATGAATCCGTATTTTCCATAAGTGGTGCAGGTGAAATTTTGACTGATAGAATGGAAGGCATTCCTCTAAAATTAACTGTAATAGAAGTAAATGTACAAGAAGTACGTGATGTTATGTTTTATGGTGCAAAACTTGCAATTGAGCCAACATATGAAAAAACGTATGATCTTCGTGCAGCTAAAAAGCTCGATAACCAAGTACTAGCAGGAATGAAAGAATTATAAATGTGATAAATAAGAAAGTCAGTTATTAACTTTTGTAATCACTTATTGTGATTTTATGTTAATAATTATAATTAAAAGTAATATATTGAATAGAAATGAATAAAAAATAAATAAAAGGTTTAATGGCTATAAATTTCGATTCTACCTCGTTTATACGGTACATATAATTATAACAATGGTTCGTCCATATTTTATGGATGAAACCCTTGTTCTACAAATTTAAAAGTGGAGTCAGGGGGTAACAGGTTGGATAAAATTTATGTGTTAGATACGAATGTACTTTTGCAGGATCCTTTATCTATTTTTTCATTTGAAACCAATGAAGTAGTGATTCCAGCAGTTGTATTAGAAGAGGTTGATTCGAAAAAACGTTATATGGATGAAGTAGGACGAAACGCTCGTTATGTATCTAAGTTAATAGACAAATTTCGTGAAATAGGAAAACTGCATGAAAGTATTCCGCTAGAAAACGGCGGTACATTTCGTATTGAATTAAATCATCGTTCGTTTGTCCAACTACAAGATATTTTTGTAGAAAAAACAAATGATAATCGAATTTTAGCTGTAGCAAAAAATCTATCTTTAGAAGAACAAGAAAAAGAGGACGGGAAGTCTGTTATTTTAGTAAGTAAAGACGTGCTCGTAAGGGTAAAAGCAGATGCAATAGGTTTAAAGGCGGAAGATTATTTAAGTGATCGGGTTATTGAAGTGGAAAATATATATTCAGGATTTTTAGAAGGATATATATCAAAAGAACAATTGGATTATTTTTATGAAAAAGGCGAATTGCCTTTATCCGAAATTGCAAATCATCCTTTTTATCCAAATCAGTTTGTAGTAATGAAAGATGCGTTAGGTGGATCTAGTTCAGCACTAGGCATTGTGGATCATTTAGGTAAGAAGGTAAAGAAACTTATTTTTCCAAATGAACAAGTATGGGGAATACGACCACGAAATGTGCAGCAAATTATGGGATTAGAATTGTTGCTTCGTGAAGATATTCCACTAGTTACGCTAACAGGGAAAGCTGGTACAGGAAAGACATTACTAGCTTTAGCTTCGGGGCTCATGCAAACGGAAGATTTAGGGTTATATAAAAAACTACTCGTTGCACGGCCAATTGTTCCAGTTGGGAAAGATATCGGTTATTTACCGGGAGAAAAAGAAGAAAAGTTAAGACCGTGGATGCAACCGATTTTTGATAATCTAGAGTATTTATTTAATACGAAAAAACCAGGAGAGTTAGATGCTATTTTAGCTGGAATGGGTTCGATAGAAGTAGAAGCTCTTACGTATATACGCGGGAGAAGTATTCCAGATCAATTCATTATAATTGACGAAGCACAAAATTTAACGAAGCATGAAGTGAAAACGATACTAACGAGAGTAGGAGAAAAAAGTAAAATCGTATTAATGGGAGATCCTCAGCAAATTGATCATCCGTATTTGGATGAATATAATAACGGTTTAACATACGTTGTAGAGAAGTTTAAAGAGCAACGTATTAGTGGTCATGTAAAGTTTGTTAAAGGGGAGCGATCTAATTTAGCTCAACTAGCCGCAGATTTACTATAAAAAGGAGTGAGCAAAAGCTCACTCCTTTTCTTTAAATAATTGTAAATTTGCGGATGTTACGGATTGGATTTTGTCTATTAGATCCATCATTGTAATATAAATGAACAGGTCCATCTTCTTTTAATGGTTTTCCTTCTTTTGAAAAACCAAGAATAGCATGTTTGACAGTTTCTAATGGAAGCGTTATTGTATCATCTACTGTTTCGATCTCGACTTGCGTAGCGTCATCTGAAATTTCGGCATTAGCAAGAAAAGGTTGAAATGGTATACCGAACGTTCCAGTAATTAGCTGTTCTTTTTTAAATTTCTTTACACTTTGTTGTATCGGCGGGAAAGCAGCACCATCACGGATTTCGCGATCCCAATGTTCCGAAGTGTTTTTTAAATAAGCTTCTAGTTCTGAAGTGTTTTCTCTCGTTTCATCAAAGTAAGTTGTCAAATCTACTTTTCGATCATCAAAGATCCAAACGGTTGGATCGATAGTGATTGGAAAACGAACTTTTCCATTAATAAATAAAATTTCGCTCATTGTTGTTCCCCCATTTGTGTTATATTCCCACTTTTCAGTATAATAGTATTAGACACTATTGTCACAAAAAATGTTTCTATTGCAATTTATTAAAACTATCGCTAATATTAATAGATAGGAGAGAGTAGGACGGAAACGGAGGGAATCAATTTGGCGTCTGAGACAGTATCAAATCATCAGGAAAAGGCACTAGCCCTTCTACAAGCGGATGCGGAGAAGATTTTAAGACTTATTAAGGTGCAAATGGACCATCTTACAATGCCGCAATGTCCATTATATGAAGAAGTGTTAGACACACAAATGTTTGGACTATCCCGCGAAGTCGATTTTGCAGTTCGCCTTGGTCTTATTGCAGAAGAACAAGGGAAAGCAATGTTAGGAGAGCTTGAACGTGAGTTATCTGCACTTCATGAAGCATTTACAAACAAACAACAATAACGGGTTCAAATAAGGGGGCTCAAACTGAAAAAGTTTGAGCTTTTTATTTGTATAATAAAGCAGGAAGAATCAATGTACATATGGAATACAACAATAATTAAATTGAAACAGAGAGAGGAAATGAAATGAAAAGAGTATGGAAATCAATGGATTATTCATTATTACTTCCTCTTGTTATCTTATGTGTGCTGGGAGTTATAATGGTATATAGTTCTAGTTCCATTGTTGCGATTTCGAGGTTTGATAAACCAGCAAATTTCTTTTTTAAAAGACAATTAATTACTTTAGCTGCTGGGACAATAGTATTAATAATTCTTGTTATTATCCCATATAAAGTGTGGAGAAAACGAATCTTTTTATTGGGGAGTTATGGAATTAGTGTAGCATTATTAGCAGCAGCTGCCTTCTTTGCTAAAGCGGTAAATGGTGCAAATGGATGGATATTTGGAATACAGCCTGCGGAATTTGTTAAGATAACAGTTATTCTCGTATTGGCCCATTTCTTTGCGAAAAGGCAAGAAACGAATACGTCTGTTTTTAAAGGATCAGGACCAGTACTTTTAGGTGTTGGTTTAATCATGTTTTTAATTTTAAAGCAAAATGACTTAGGTACCGATATGTTAATTGCGGGAACAGTAGGAATTATGTTTCTTTGTTCAGGAGTTAATGTAAATTTATGGATAAAGAGATTCTTGTTAACATCTATAGTATGGGCTCCGGCGTTGTATTTTCTTGGGAGTTATAAATTAAGTCAGTACCAAAAAGCACGGTTTTCTGTTTTTCTTGATCCATTTAGCGATCCGCAAAAGGATGGATTTCAATTAATAAATTCGTTTATTGGAATTGCTTCGGGAGGGCTAAATGGTAGAGGATTAGGAAATAGTGTACAAAAGTATGGTTACTTACCAGAACCACAAACGGATTTTATAATGGCAATTATATCTGAAGAACTTGGTTTTATAGGTGTGGCTATTATTTTAATCTGTTTATTACTTATAATTATTCGGGCCTTTAGAGTTGCACAAAAGTGTAAAGATCCATTTGGAAGTTTAATAGCTATCGGAATTGCAAGTTTGTTTGGAGTCCAAACATTTGTTAATGTTGGTGGTATGTCTGGATTAATACCACTTACAGGAGTTCCTTTACCGTTTGTTAGTTATGGCGGGAGTTCCTTATTAGCTAATCTACTCGCGATGGGGATATTACTCAATATTGCTAGTCATGTAAAACGACAAGAGAAACAACAGAACGAGACAGTTAAAGAAAGAGAACAAGGTGGACCACATCTTGTAGTTGTAAAATAAAACACATTGTGCTTTAGAGCATGATGTGTTTTTTATTTTTAAGTAGTTTTAAATATGATGTATTAATTTATCTTTCAGGTAAATTGTATATCATATTAATAAAAAGTGATATACAATTAAGTTGTTAGAAAAGGAAGAGGTATGCTATACTATTTTTGTGAGACAAATTGCTCAGAAAACTTATCATTTGTTAAAAAATAAGGTATGATGGATAAAAATAAAGTGAAGCTTTCTAAGTATAATATAATGTGGAAAGTGAAGAACTTCAAGCTCTTTATGGTGTGTATATATTTTATCTCTAGAGTGGTAGGAAAGTAGAGGGGGAAAATCATGACAAAGCTGCAACGTATTCAAAAAGTATTGGTAGCTAACCGTGGAGAGATTGCAATTCGTGTGTTTCGAGCTTGTTCGGAACTGGGATTAAAAACAGTTGCAATCTATTCTAAAGAGGATAGTGGTTCTTATCATCGTTATAAAGCCGATGAATCCTATTTAGTTGGGGAAGGAAAAAAGCCAATTGATGCTTATCTAGATATTGAGGGCATTATTGAGATTGCGAAAAGTAATCATGTAGATGCAATTCACCCTGGATATGGTTTCTTGTCAGAAAATATTCAATTCGCAAAACGTTGTGAAGAAGAAGGGATTATCTTTATCGGTCCAAAAAGTAAGCATTTAGATATGTTTGGAGATAAAGTAAAAGCAAGAACACAAGCGCAGCTAGCACAAATTCCAGTTATTCCTGGTAGTGATAGGCCAGTAGATTCATTAGAAGAAGTCGAAAAATTTGCTGAAAAGTATGATTACCCGATTATTATTAAAGCTTCCCTTGGCGGGGGCGGTCGTGGTATGCGTATTGTACGTACTAGTGAAGAATTAAGAGAATCGTATAATCGAGCAAAGTCAGAAGCAAAAGCAGCCTTTGGTAATGATGAAGTATACGTAGAAAAATTCGTTGAAAAACCTAAACATATAGAAGTTCAAATTTTAGCAGATGAAGAGGGCAATGTTGTTCATTTATACGAGCGAGACTGTTCTGTACAACGTCGTCATCAAAAAGTAGTAGAAATTGCACCTAGTGTGTCGCTTTCAGATGATTTGCGTCAGCGTATTTGTGATGCTGCTGTAAAGTTAACGAAAAATGTAAATTATTTAAACGCAGGAACAGTTGAATTTCTTGTAAAAGATGATAATTTCTATTTCATTGAAGTGAATCCGCGTGTTCAAGTAGAACATACAATTACAGAAATGATTACAGGAGTCGATATCGTTCAATCACAAATTTTAATAGCTGATGGACATGCATTACATAGTAAAATGGTAGGTGTTCCAAAGCAAGAGGAAGTTGTTGTACATGGATTTGCAATACAATCTCGTGTAACGACCGAGGATCCACTAAATAATTTCATGCCGGATACAGGAAAAATTATGGCATATCGATCAGGTGGTGGATTTGGGGTTCGTCTTGATACAGGTAATAGTTTCCAAGGTGCTGTTATTACACCGTACTATGATTCTTTACTCGTAAAAGTTACAACATGGGCGCTTACTTTTGAACAAGCTGCTGCAAAAATGGAACGTAACTTAAAAGAATTCCGTATCCGTGGTATTAAAACGAATATTCCATTCCTAGAGAATGTAGTAAAACATAAAAACTTCTTATCAGGGGAATATGACACTTCATTTATTGATGCGTCACCTGAACTATTCTTGTTCCCGAAACGTAAAGACCGCGGAACGAAAATGTTAAATTACATCGGGACAGTAACAGTAAATGGCTTCCCGGGGGTAGGGAAAAAAGAGAAACCAATTTTCCCAGATGCTCGTATACCGAATGTATTACACTCAGAGCCAATCCAAAATGGAACGAAACAAATTTTGGATGAGCGTGGGGCAGACGGATTAGTAAAATGGGTACAAGATCAAAAACGTGTACTTTTAACGGATACAACGTTCCGTGATGCGCATCAGTCATTACTTGCAACGCGTATTCGCACAAAAGATTTACACCAAATTGCAGAGCCGACAGCGAGAATGTTACCGAACTTATTCTCAGCAGAAATGTGGGGCGGTGCAACGTTTGATGTTGCATATCGTTTCTTAAAAGAAGATCCGTGGGAACGATTACTAGATCTTCGTGAAAAAATGCCAAATGTTTTATTCCAAATGTTACTTCGTTCTTCAAACGCGGTTGGTTACAAAAACTATCCGGATAATTTAATTCAAAAGTTTGTGGAGTGTTCTGCCCAAGCTGGAATTGATGTGTTCCGTATTTTTGATAGCTTAAACTGGGTAGAAGGTATGAGAGTTGCGATTGATGCTGTACGAGATACTGGTAAAATTGCAGAAGCAACGATGTGTTACACAGGGGATATTCATGATCCACTGCGTAGTAAATATGATTTAAATTACTATAAAAATTTAGCAAAAGAATTAGAAGCATCAGGAGCTCACATTTTAGGTATTAAAGATATGGCGGGCTTACTAAAACCAAATGCAGCATATGATTTAGTTTCAGCATTAAAAGAGACGGTATCGATTCCGATTCACCTGCACACACACGATACGAGTGGAAATGGTATATTAACGTATACGAAGGCAATTGAAGCAGGTGTTGACATTGTCGATGTAGCAGTAAGTTCTATGGCTGGTCAAACGTCACAACCAAGTGCGAACACGCTATACTATGCGTTAGGTGGAAACGAAAGACAGCCAGATGTTAATATAGATTCATTAGAAAAATTATCTCATTACTGGGAAGATGTACGTAAATACTACGCACCGTTTGAAAGTGGTATGAATGCTCCTCATACAGAGGTATATATGCACGAAATGCCAGGCGGACAGTATAGTAATTTACAACAACAAGCGAAAGCGGTTGGCTTAGGCGATCGTTTCGATGAAGTGAAAGTAATGTACCGCCGTGTGAATGACATGTTTGGTGATATTGTTAAAGTAACACCATCATCTAAAGTTGTTGGTGATATGGCATTATTCATGGTTCAAAATCACTTAACAGAACAAGATGTTTTAGAGCGTGGACATTCTATGGACTTCCCAGGATCTGTTGTTGAAATGTTCTCTGGAGATTTAGGACAACCATATGGTGGTTTCCCGAAAAAGTTACAAGAAATTATTTTAAAAGGGAAAGAACCATTAACAGTAAGACCAGGTGAATTATTAGAACCAGTAGATTTCGACGCGTTAAAAGAAGAGCTATTCCATAAACTTGGACGCGAAGTGACGATGTTTGATGTAGTTGCATATGCATTATATCCAAAAGTATTTATGGATTACGAAAAAGTTGCTGAGATTTATGGAAATGTATCTGTGCTTGATACACCGACATTCTTCTATGGTATGAGACTTGGTGAAGAAATCGATGTGGAAATTGAACAAGGTAAAACATTGATGGTTAAACTAGTATCAATTGGAGAGCCTCAGCCGGATGGAAATCGTGTGCTTTACTTGGAGTTTAACGGTCAACCACGTGAGATTGTTGTGAAAGACGAAAGTGTGAAAGCGACAGTTGCACAACGTGTGAAAGGAAACCGTGAAAATCCAAACCACATTAGCGCAACAATGCCAGGAACGGTTATTAAAGTAGTTGTAAAAGAAGGCGATGAAGTGAAAAAAGGCGATTCTATGGCAATTACAGAAGCGATGAAAATGGAAACGACAGTTCAAGCGCCGTTTAATGGTAAAGTGAAAAAAGTATATGTTAACGATGGAGATGCAATTCAAACGGGTGACTTACTCATTGAATTAGATCACTAAAATAAAAAAGAGTTGCGGAAACGCAACTCTTTTTTATTACGAAAAAATACCTTGCCAATTCGGGCAAGGTATTTTCATTTATTTTGTTTGTTTAGAAATTGATGCAGCTTCTTTTGCATTCACTTTACTTCTTGTACCTAACATAACTAAATAGCATAGTACAGCAAACAAGCAAGAAATGAATAGGGAATGTAATAATGCCATTGATAAACTAGCATTTGTAAATACGACTAAAATTCCTACGATAGCTTGAAGTGTAACAAGGATAAATGAGATGATCCATCCCCAGTATACGACAGGCTGCTGTTTGTAATGGCGGATAGCGAGAATCATCGCGTATAGTATCCAAGCGAAAATTAACATCGCTGCAACTCTATGTCCCATTTGAACCCATTCATGTAATTGAGTTGGCATAGGTCTATTTTTGCTGCATAAAGGAAAGTCTGGACAGGCTAAGCTAGCTCGTTCGTGACGTACTAAAGCCCCTGTGTAGACGACAATATAACTGTAAATTGTTACACCATAAATATGAAATTTCATTTTTTTGTCCATAATAAGTGAACGTGCATCGAATTTTTGGTCAATTTCAAAGATAAGACACGTTAATAAAATGACAGAAGCAAATGAAATTAAGGAAATACCGAAATGGATAGCAAGTACAGCTGGCATTTGCCCCCAAACAACCGCTGCGGCGCCCATTAATGCTTGTGCAACTAAAAATACGAAGGATAAAATTGCTAACGTTTTTGTTTCGCGCACATGTTTATAATATTTCCAGGACAAAATACAAAGGAGAGTGACAAGAATTCCTGCTGATCCTGATGTAAGGCGATGACTTAGTTCAATAATAGTTTCCATTGATAAATTAGATGGAACAAATTCACCGTTACAAAGTGGCCATGATTTACCGCATCCTTGGCCAGAGCCTGTTTTTGTAACTAAGGCGCCTCCTAATAAAACTATTAATAAATCAAGACTCGTAATGACTGCTAACCATTTAATAAAGCGTTGCAATCTCTTTCACCATCTTTCTGCTATGAAGTTATTGCGAAATATTTTCATTCCATTATGTATAGAATAAAACGCGCTAGTTCCTATGATATATAAAAAATAATAAAATAGCAAAGAAATGGAGGGGGAAGACAGGGAAGAGAAAACGGGTGTGGAAATAAGGTTTATAAGGAAATTTTTAGGTGAAAAATAGGCTATTTTGAAAAGAAATGGGGAGAATACGTGTTAAATATGACAAAAAAGTTTATTATAGAAGGTAACATCATGTTATGATATGGATAAGTAACAATTAAGTTTTTTATGTTCGACACAAAAAGTTCATGTTTTCTTCACAAAATGTTCGGGAAATATGATTTAATATATTGGAGTATGGGCGTAGATTAGTAGTAGAATGGGTTAACAATGTTTCTACTGTAATAATATTGCTATATAGAAGCGAAATATTTCAATTTGAAATAGGCGCAAAAAAGAAAGACGAAAGTTTTAAGAGGGGGTTAAAGTGATGAACCATGCAACAAGTGAGCTGCATGATGAGTCTGCTGTTACAAGCGTACCGGAAACAACTCGGTTACAAGATTTAAAAGCGCTCGTTAAAATGGGGATTGTAAACTCAAATACACTTACTGTATTTACAGGATTTTGGTTGGCATTACACTTTAATGGATTAAGTGTAATGGACAATCTGGATAAGTTATTCTTTACAATCGTTGGTTCTGGATTAGTTATGGCAGGGGTATGTTGTTTAAACAACTACATTGATCGAGACATCGATCCATTAATGGAAAGAACAAAGACCCGTCCAACGGTTACTGGAAAGTATAAACCAGGATTTGCACTTACATTTGGACTAGTTATATTACTTCTTGGTTTTGTATTTTTATTATTAACAACACCAATGGCAGTCTTAATGGGATTTATTGGTGCTTTCACATATGTTGTTTTATATAGTTTATGGACAAAGAGAAAGTATACACTAAATACTGTTGTAGGTAGTATATCTGGTGCAGTTCCACCTTTAATTGGATGGGCAGCAATCGATCCATCTTTAGGCCATCCAATTGCTTGGATGTTATTTTTAATTATGTTTATTTGGCAAATCCCACATTTCCTTGCATTAGCAATGAAACGTGTTGATGAATATCGAAACGCAGGAATTCCAATGCTTCCTGTAGTTCATGGATTTGAAATTACGAAACGCCAAATTATGATTTGGACAGTATGTTTATTACCACTACCATTTTATATGAGTGGACTAGGGATAACATTTATGGTAATTGCAACACTGCTTAACATCGGATGGATCGTTTTAGGTTTTTATGGCTTCCGTAAGAAAGATGACATCAAATGGTCTGTGCAAATGTTTGTTTATTCCCTAAATTATTTAACAATCTTATTTGTATCAATGATTGTAGTTACATTCTTCTAAGACAACGACATAATTGGATTTCTTTACGTTGAGATTTACTTTACTTAACTATAAAGTACAATCTAATTCACAAGGAAAGTGGGGGTTGTTTGTATGAAGAAACAGTGGCGACTGCTTTCGTTCGTTTCACTGCTGGCTTTACTGTTAGGGGGATGCGGTAAAGCCTTTCAATCTACTTTAATTCCGCAAGGAGAAGTAGCAAAAATGCAATATGATCTGCTCTTACTAGCAAGTGCGATCATGGTAGGAGTAGTACTAGTAGTTACTATTATTTTCTTATATGTAATTGTGCGTTTCCGACAAAAGAAAGGTCAGGAAGATTATATTCCGGAGCAAGTTGAAGGGAATTACAAACTAGAAATTATATGGACAGTTATTCCGATTATTCTTTTGCTAATCTTAGCTGTTCCGACGGTTACATATACATTCAAACTTGCTGATGTAAGTGCGATGGAGAAAAAGAATATTGATAAAGATACTATCGTTGTTGATGTAACAGCGAATCTTTATTGGTGGGAATTTTCTTATAAATCAGAAAAGATAGTAACTTCTCAAGATTTAGTCATCCCCACAGGTAAGAAAGTGTATTTGAATTTGAAGGGTGCCGATATTAAACATTCGTTTTGGGTTCCATCTTTAGCTGGGAAAATGGATACAAATACAGATAATGTGAACAAAATGTGGTTAAAGGCAGATAAATCGGGCACTTATAATGGTTTTTGTACAGAATTTTGCGGCCCATCACATTCTTTAATGCAATTCAAAGTGAAAGCTTTAGATGAAAGCGAGTACAAAAAGTGGCTTGCTGATATGAAGAAAATCGATGGGAAGAAAGAAGTAGCTTCAACAAAGGCGCAAGAAGGCCAAGAAATATTTAATAAAAGCTGTATTGGTTGTCACGCAGTTGGATCTAATGATAGTAGACCACCTTCCGCTCGTATCGCACCAAACTTAGCAAACTTTGCGGATCGCGATACAGTTGCCGGCATTGCTGAAAACAATGAAGAAAACTTAAAAAAATGGCTGAAAGATCCTGAAAATATGAAACCAGGAAATAAAATGACTGGTAAATATGGCAACTTAACAGACGATCAAATTGATGCATTAAATGCATACTTACAAACGTTAAAAGTTGAAAAGTAAAGAGGGATTATTCGCGAAGGGGAGGTTGAAAACGTGAGTTCTGTAGCAAAAAAACAGGGGATGGGTGCTGTCATATGGGATTATTTAACGACAGTAGACCATAAAAAGATTGCCATTCTCTATTTAATTGCAGGTGGATTGTTTTTTATAATAGGCGGAATAGAAGCTCTATTTATTCGCCTTCAATTAGCGATTCCTAACAACGCTTTTCTTGTTGGGGATGCTTATAATCAAGTATTAACTATGCACGGTACAACAATGATTTTCCTCGCAGCTATGCCACTCGTGTTTGCATTTATGAACGCCGCTGTACCACTTCAAATTGGTGCACGTGATGTAGCGTTCCCGTTTTTGAATTCACTCGGATTTTGGTTATTTTTCTTTGGTGGAGTATTTTTAAATTTAAGTTGGTTTTTAGGTGGAGCGCCTGATGCAGGATGGACATCTTATGCATCTTTAGCTTTAGCCTCTAAAGGCCATGGTGTTGATTTTTATGTGCTTGGCTTGCAAATCTCAGGTATTGGTACATTAATTGGAGGTATTAACTTCCTTGTAACCATTATTAATATGCGGGCGCCAGGAATGACGTACATGCGTATGCCGATGTTTACATGGACGACATTTGTAACATCTTCGCTTATATTATTCGCTTTTCCGCCGTTAACTGTAGGATTAGGACTTTTAATGTTAGATCGTTTATTTGGAACAAGTTTCTTTAATCCGGCATTGGGCGGGAATACAATTATATGGGAGCATTTATTTTGGATTTTCGGTCATCCAGAAGTATACATTCTTATACTCCCAGCTTTCGGAATATTCTCAGAAATCTTCGCGACATTTTCGAAAAAACGATTGTTTGGTTATTCATCGATGGTGTTTGCGACTGTATTAATTGGATTTTTAGGGTTTATGGTATGGGCGCACCATATGTTTACTGTTGGACTTGGTCCAGTTGCTAATGCTATTTTCTCGGTCGCAACAATGGCGATTGCGGTTCCAACTGGTATCAAAATATTCAACTGGCTCTTTACAATGTGGGGCGGAAGTATTCGTTTTACGACACCAATGATGTGGGCAGTAGCTTTCATTCCATCATTCGTAATGGGTGGAGTTACAGGGGTTATGCTAGCATCTGCACCAGCTGATTATCAATTTCATGATAACTATTTCGTAGTAGCGCATTTTCATTATGTAATCGTTGGCGGTGTTGTATTTGGTTTACTTGCAGGAGCTCATTATTATTGGCCACTGATGTTTAATAAAGTATTAAATGAAACATTAGGAAAGATAACGTTCTGGCTATTCTTTATCGGCTTCCATTTAACGTTCTTTATTCAGCATTTCCTTGGCTTGATTGGTATGCCACGCCGTTACTACACATATCTTGAAGGGCAAGGGTTGGAAATGGGGAATATGATTAGTTCCATCGGAGCGGTGTTTATGGCTCTTGGAACGATTGTTCTTCTATTCAATGTAATTAAAACGACAGTATCAAAAGAAAAAGCTGGTCGTGATCCGTGGGATGCACGTACATTAGAATGGACAATGCCAGCACCGACACCAGAATATAACTTTAAACAATTACCATTTGTTCGTGGATTAGATCCGTTTTGGATTGAAAAACGTGAAGGGAATAAAGAGATGACAGCAGCGGAACCAGTTGGTGATATTCATATGCCAAATCCTTCGTTTTCACCATTTGTCATTTCTTTCGGATTGTTTATAGCGGCATTTGGTGCGATGTATATGCAGGGCGGAAAAGATAAGTTCTGGTTATTAGTAGCAATTATTGGTTTAATCATTACATTTGGCGCAATGTTCCTACGTTCAGTAATTGATGATCATGGGTATCATATTCATAAAGAAGATTTAGAGGATAAGGGGGGCAAGGCGTAATGCATGTAGATGAAAAATTAACGAATGAAACATTTCCAGCAGAGCCTGAAAAAGCAACCCTTGAGGGGAAAAATAAGTTTGTCGGTTTTTGGTTATTTCTTGGAGGCGAAACAGTATTGTTCGCTTCCTTATTTGGCACATATTTAGCGTTAAAAAATTCTACAAATGGCGGACCAACATCTCAAGAGATGTTTCAAATGCCACTCGTTTTCATTATGACGATGCTTTTATTAACGAGTAGCTTAACGAGCGTATATGCGATGTATCATATGAAAAACTTTAATTTTAAGAAAATGCAACTTTGGCTACTGGTAACAGTGCTACTAGGATTAGGATTTTTAGGGTTTGAGATATATGAGTTTTATCATTATACGCATGAATTTAAGCATACTATGAGAAGTAGTGCATTTGGTTCCGCGTTTTATGCTCTTGTTGGTACACATGGACTCCACGTATTGTTTGGATTGTGTTGGATTTTAACATTAATCTTTAGGAATGCGAAGAGAGGTCTAAATTTATACAATGCACCGAAGTTTTATGTTGCATCGATTTATTGGCACTTTATTGACGTAGTTTGGGTGTTTATTTTCACTGTAGTATATTTAATGGGAATGGTGGGATAAACAATGGCGATAAAGCAAACGAATAATCCTAAAGTTGATCTTGTTTATCGGAAAAGAAAAAGTGCGGAGGAAATGAAGCATCAAGTTATTACATTTGCATTAATGATTTTTTTAACATTAGTTGCATTTGCAGCGGTAGCATATCCGAAAACTTTTAGTCCGACTTTTTCAGTACCATTTATTTTACTATTAGCGGTGGTACAAGTAATTTTTCAATTGTATTATTTTATGCATATGAGTCATAAAGGACATGAAGCGGCAAGTTTCTTTCTTTATTCTGGTCTGTTGATCGGATTAATTACAATTTTAGCTTTTATGACAATTGTGTGGATTTGAAAAGTGAAGAATAAGGGAGCTTGTGTTGACACAGCTCCCTCTTCATGTTATGTGAACGGATAACCTTAAGAAGGTAGGTGTGAAAATGAGTAACTTGTGGATATTTGGTTTTCAAGCGCTATGGAGTCCAATCTTTTTATTATTTATGCTTTCGATCCTCATTGGATATTTTTTAATTATTGGGCCGTATAGAATGCGATTTGAACATGCGACAAAGGTAAGTAAGAAGCAAGTTTTTTATTTTACGACTGGAATTGTTCTTTTGTATTTTGTAAAGGGAGGGCCTATTGATTTAATTGGTCATATTATATTTAGTGCACATATGTTTGAAATGGCAGTTATGTATATTGCCGTTCCGCCTTTGTTGTTGCTTGGTATACCAGTTTGGTTATATCGTTATATTACTTCTTTTAAGTTCGTTCAAATTATATTAAAGATATTTGCTAAGCCACTTATTGCATTGTTTGTATTTAATGGCCTGTTTTCTTTTTATCATTTACCAGTTGTTTTTGATGCAGTAAAACAAAGTCAAATTGCTCATCCTATCTGTCTCGCTATATTGTTCTTTACGGCAATCATGATGTGGTGGCCGATGCTAAATCCATTACCAGAATATCAAATGTTAAGTGATATAAAGAAACTTGGTTATATGTTTGCTAACGGTATATTATTAACGCCAGCTTGCGCGTTAATTATTTTTGCAACGGCGCCGTTGTTTGCAACGTATACGGATCCGGCTGCTTGGATGAAGGCGATGGAACTATGTGTACCGGCGGGAACTTTATCTGATTTAAATATAACTGGACCAGAATTTTTACACTGGATGCCGATCGTACAAGACCAACAAACAGGCGGCATCATTATGAAAATTGTCCAGGAAATAGTGTACGGTACAATTATTGGTTATGTGTTCTTTCGATGGGCGCGTCGAGAGCGTGAAAAGGATAAAGAGCAGTTACAACAATTGCCGCCGTATTTACAAACGAAGTAAAAAAGTGTATGGGTTTCCATACACTTTTTTAGTTTTACTAAACTTTAATAGATTGAATTTTCTAATTATTTATGTTAAGTTAGTGTAGGCATGTACTAAAGTGGATATAAGATTTACTACTAGCTTTAATGCATAATAATTCCATGTGTAGTACAAGTTTTTTAGAGAGTTACAAATTTATATTGTTATCTTTAATAAAACAAGGACTATTTTAAGGGGGAATTTAAATGGGTAGTAGTGGAAGTATGGTAAAGCCAATTAGTGGTTTTTTAGCAGCATTAATACAATATCCAGTACCGGTAGTAGAGTCACGTGCAGACATTGATAAACAAATTAAACAGATCATAAAAACAATTCATTCAACTAAAGCAGGGTATCCTGGATTGGAATTGATAGTATTTCCAGAATATAGTACGCAAGGGCTTAATACAAAAAAATGGACTACAGAAGAGTTTTTATGTACGGTCCCTGGGCCAGAAACAGACTTGTTTGCTGAGGCATGTAAAGAGTCTGAAGTATATGGTGTTTTTTCTATAATGGAAAGAAATCCTGATGGTGGAGAACCGTATAATACAGCAATAATTATTGATCCACAAGGTGGTGCGACACGTTCCTAAGTGAAAAGCTTAGGCATTGTCGAACTTACAGTTCAACAGTGAACTGTCATTCCAAG